>CAZOUJ010000295.1:0-1681 GCA_964582955.1 uncultured bacterium | reverse complement strand
TGGAGTCTAAGTTACCAGACGTGGAAGTGCGACTATCGGATCTGGATGACAATGAAACTATGGCACTGGTTCGTACTTTCAGTGATAAAACTCGCGGCGCTTATTACCTGTATAATACAGAGACAAAAGAATTAAATAAATTAGCAGATATTTCTCCCTGGTTGAACCCATCAAAAATGGCTAACATGGAACCTATTTCATATAAAAGCCGAGATGGATTAACCATTAATGGTTATCTGACTCTGCCTAAAGATTCGCCCGGTAAAGGACTTCCAGTGATTATTAATCCTCACGGCGGACCCTGGGCGAGAGATTATTGGGGATTTAATTCGGAGATTCAATTTTTGGCAAATCGTGGCTATGCTGTTTTACAGATGAATTTCCGGGGAAGCACCGGATATGGTCGTAAATTCTGGGAAATCAGCTTCAAACAATGGGGCAAAACCATGCAGGATGATGTAACAGATGGGGTACATTGGCTTATTAATGAAGGTATTGCAGATAAAGATAGAATTGGAATTTATGGAGGTTCCTACGGTGGTTATGCAACCTTAGCAGGTGTCACTTTTACACCAGAATTATATGCATGTGGTGTCGACTATGTTGGTGTTTCTAATTTATTTACGTTTATGGAAACAATCCCTCCTTACTGGGAACTCTACAAAAAAATGTTATATGAAATGGTAGGACACCCTGAAGATGATAAAGAACTTATGTTGTCATCATCACCATATCATCATGCAGATAAAATTGTTGCACCGCTGTTTGTTGCTCAAGGGGCGAATGATCCCCGTGTAAAAAAATCTGAGTCTGATCAAATCGTTGAAGCCCTTAAGTCAAGAGGTATTGATGTGCAATATATGGTTAAAGATAATGAAGGTCATGGATTTCGCAATGAAGAAAACCGTATGGATTTTTATAACGCCATGATAGAATTCTTAAATAAACATATGAATTAAATCGGGATGATTTATCCAATATAAATGGCAATATTGATCCAGGTTATTTATTTAAAGTACATTCACGTGCTAACCTGCATCAGTTCATTCATTCGAGTGGTATAGCAGGGCGACAGGCGCTCCTGCTTCAGTTTCCACTTCCGTTCAAATCCGTTAACAGCGAATCGGACTTTCATTCTGCCGTAGCTGTCATTTACCGTATCCATAGCTCTCATGAGATTATGACGCTTTTCAATAGCGCCAATATCATCAAAAAAGCTGAGCTGTACCTGATACTGAGGAACAATACCAGACACAATCACTCCCGCTTTTTTATATATGCAGTCACTCCTGTAGATACTACGCAGAGCTGAGATAGAAGCAGATACAATTTCCAGAGAATCATTAGTGGGAGTTTCCAGCTGGATTTTTCTGATACCCTTGTAATTGACCTGGTGTTGATGCTTAAAGGGATTGGTAAGAATAAAAATGGTAATAATGCCGGCACAGCTGCCCTGTTTTCTCAGCTTAGCTCCGCACATGGCAGCATAGGTACTGATGGCCTGGGCCAACTGGTCAAACTGATGCACTTCTTCACCAAAAGTCCGGGATGTGCAGATAGACTGCTTTCTCTGCCAGGCTGTCTCCAGTTCAAAACAGGGGACACTGCGCAGTTCCTTTACCATTTTCAGACCGATAACCGACATCTGTTTCTGTATCCATCTATCGCTTCTCTGGGTTAG
>CAZOUJ010000294.1:0-1995 GCA_964582955.1 uncultured bacterium | reverse complement strand
TTCCCCAAAATACATTACCACATGGCTTTGCTCCTAGAGGAGGAGGGCAATCTTGTGGATGCAGAGAATCACCTGTTAAAAGCAATTGAAATAAATCCTCATTATGCCAAGGCGCATTATCGCTTGGCATTATTGTTTAGGAATAAAAGCTAAATGAATAAAGTCATGCATCATTTACACCGGGCAATCGAATGCAACCCCGACTTTTCTGATGCTCACGTAATCCTTGCACAGGAATACAAACAGAAAGAAGATTTTTTGCACTATTTAGACTATTTGAATAAAGCCATCAACATAGACAGGAAACTGATCCTTGAATCAGAAGAGCAGCAAAAGGATTATGCTCACCAAAACCTTTTTGGCATTGTGAGAAAATTGTTTTTTCTTGAAATGGATCAGAAAAGGCATTTATCCAATCTACTGATAGAGATGGGGACATATCATTTTGCAAAAAAGGATATTCAAAAAGCACAACGGTTTTATAATGATGCGGAATCAGTAGATCCACTGAACGGGGATGTGTATTATCATCTGGGAAAGATCCAACTGAAACACAAAAAGTACAAAAAAGCATGCCAATATTTTATCCAGTGTATTGAAAGGGATATTCACCATTCAGGAGCAAATATTGAACTGGGAAGATATTACCAGAGGGAAAAGGATTTTCATTTGGCGGAAGTTCATTTTTTTTGTGCTTTGGAGACCAATCCTTACGATGCATCGGTTCATATTTTAATATGTAAATTGTATTTAGCATTGAAAAAGTTGGAACCAGCAAAATATCATTATGATACTGCAGTTTCTATGGATGTTTCGGTTAAAGATAAAAAGCTGAAAGACAAAATCCGTATTTAACCTTTCAACTCCATTTAGGTCTAAGAGTACAAAAATGGAGAGAATTATGAAAAAATTACATTTATTAATTTCGACCTTACTTACAACGGTGCTTTTTATAAGCGGGTGTGCTTCTTCCCAGCCCGATTACGTTATTTATGAAAAGCATTATAAACACAGGATTGGAAAAGTTATTCCTGAAACAAGAGGAAAAGTCATTCATGTTCACGTACACCATCACGGGAAGTTGACTAAAAAGGAGAAACGGTTCCTGAGGAAGATGTACAACCGGAAATATAAAAAGAAAAAACACAGAGTGGATATTGTGTTCGTTTATGGATAAAACTCTATCTATGTAAAATAATTTTTCGCTCCATAGGGGATTTTTTTTCTAACTAAAATCCCTAAAAACATCAAAAAAATCCAAATGTAATCAGACACCTGATTCATAAAGGAATCCCTTTTTTCACTTAAGCCTCTCAAACTAAATTTCCTGTCTGTTCTGCTGTTTTATTAAAATAATGAATCAGAATCCAAAAAAACTGGCCGTACAGTATTAACATAATCTTGAAACGCCTCTCCAATTATGCCTTCTTTTGTTCGATTGGGTTGTTAACAATTTTATGGTCCCAGGCTCCCGGGGATATCCATGTAGTTGAATATATGGACAACATGACCGCCGAGGAGATTATTTCCGAACTTGAAGCAGATTTTTCGGATATAGAGATTCCTTTGAACATCATTTATGACGTTACCCTTTACCGGGTAGAATATCATACGGTGGATCCTTACAACGAGCCTACCATTGCATCTGGTGTGATTGCTTTTCCCCTGAATCAATCTGGTCCACTGCCTTTTTTCAGTTTTCAACATGGGACTATTCTGAAACGAACTAGTGTTGCATCTGTTAACGGATTTGATGTGATAAGCATGTGGCTTGGAGGACGAGGATATATCACTGTCATCCCAGATTTTTTAGGTCTGGGTGTGTCTGAAATGCTGCATCCTTACATGGTTTCTATCCCTTCTGCAACCGTAGTTGTGGATATGGTTCGTGCCGGACGTAATCTTTGTAATTCCCTTAACTTTTCTTTTTCTGAACAGTTGTTTTTATCAGGTTATTCTGAAGGGGGATATGTCACCATGGCGGCTCATAAATAT
>CAZOUJ010000293.1:0-2006 GCA_964582955.1 uncultured bacterium | reverse complement strand
AAAATTAAGCAATTTTGTGCACACGGGAAATAAAGTGATCACCAAAACTGGAGATTATTTTGTCCGCAAAAAATATATTGTTTTCCAATGTTACAAGGCCCGAGGCTATAAAAATGGCTCCGGTAATACTGGCATTGAAGGAAACAGGGTTTGTTGTTGAGGTTCTTAATACCGGACAGCACGGGGATTTGATGCAACCGGTTTTGGATATATTCCATTTAGAAATTGATCACCAATTATGCGTTATGGAAAGTAATTCTACTTTATCAGGGCTTACGCAACGCATACTAGAGGGGGCTAGCGATATATTAACTAGGTACAATCCTGACATAGTATTTGTCCATGGAGATACTACAACTTGTTTATCGGTAGCTTTGGCAGCTTTTTATGAGAATATACCAATTGTTCATGTTGAGGCTGGACTTAGATCTGGTCGATTGGACAGCCCTTGGCCAGAGGAAGCGAATCGCAGGCTGACTGATGCTATATCTTCAATTCATATTGCACCGACAAACACAGCCAAAGACAATTTGATGAGAGAAAATATTAATCCTGATTCTATTTTTGTTACAGGGAACACGGGGGTTGACGCTTTTATAAAGGCAGATTCCATGATTGAATCTGGTGTTGAAGTTAAAACAAGACTGAATGATAAGCACAGTTATTTGCAAAATTATCATCGCAATATATTAATAACTATTCACAGAAGAGAAAATATCGGTAAAAACTTAAGGAATATTTGTGAGGCGGTGAGGATAATTAAGGATAAAAACCCAGACGTGGGATTTGTAATTCCTGTTCACCCAAATCCAAGTGTGAAAAGTATCATTAAAAATGAATTAGACGGGATTCTTGGTATTAAGTTAATAAAACCTCAGGGGTATTTGGATTTTATATATTTGGTTAGAAACAGTTACTTGGTTTTGACGGATTCAGGCGGAGTTCAAGAAGAAGCACCATCTTTAAATAAACCAGTTTTGGTGTTAAGAGATACTACTGAAAGACCAGAAGGAATTGATTCAGGATGTTCTTTTTTGGTTGGTACTGAAAGTAATAATATCATCACAGGTGTACAAGAATTTCTAGAAGATGAAGAGAAATACAACTTGGCTTGTAACTCAATTAACCCGTATGGTGACGGTAAGTCCACGGTACGCATCATTAATATAATTAGGGATTATATGATTTAAATCCAAGAGGACATCATGAAAAAAAACAAAATAATAGTGGTAGGGCTGGGTCATATTGGACTGCCAACCGCAGCTTTATTCGCCAATTCAGGGAATATAGTAGAAGGTTTTGATATTGACTCTTTGAAAGTCGATTCCATAAATGCTGGAGATTCTTTATTTTATGAGCCTGGGTTAAACGACTTATTGGAACGTTCGCTAGGGAACGGAACGTTCCGCGCTGTTAAGGAACTTTCGAATGCTGACGCATTCGTTATAGCCGTACCAACTCCATTGTCAGAAGGGAATAATCCTGATGTGTCGTATGTGTCATTAGCGATTAAGTCAATAGCTCCTTATTTACGAGTTGGGAATCTGGTTGTAATTGAATCTACATGTCCAGTTGGTACTACTGACAAAATGTATGAATTGATCAGTGATCTCAGAAAAGATTTACTTACAGTTAATTCCAAAAAAGGTTCGAATGCTGGTGTTCATATGGCATATTGTTCTGAACGCGCTATTCCCGGTAATTCCTTAAGAGAAATGAGGGACAATAGAAGAGTTATTGGTGGCCTTACAGATGAATGTGCATTCATGGCTAAAAAATTGTATTCCTCTTTTGTTAGAGGTGAATTAGTCACTACTGAATTGAGAAATGCGGAAATGTCTAAATTGGTCGAAAACACTTATAGGGATGTCAACATTGCTTTCGCTAATGAATTATCTTTTTTATGTGATGCCCTGGGTATGGATGTTGATCTTGTTTCAAACCTGGCCAACGGACATCCTAGAGTGAATATATTGGAACCAGGTATTGGCGTTGGTGGACATTGT
>CAZOUJ010000292.1:0-2009 GCA_964582955.1 uncultured bacterium | reverse complement strand
GACCCTGGTATAGATGATTATGCACCTCCTGCACCACCACCGCCATCGTTTGATGCAGCTTTGGGTTGGGATGGTGTACGCTACTACACCCAGATCGTTCATGGTTCTTCAGATGATTTGGTTGAGCATGAGTGGGAAATCCAGCTACAGTTTTCCACTTCAAATCAGATCACACTGGTCTGGAATAATATTTCCTCTGACTTGGGTACATTTGTTCTCCAGGATGCATTTGGTGGAACAATGATCAATGTGGATATGACACAGCAGGATAGTTATTTAGTAGACAATCCATCTTTCACCGTATTAAAAATATTGGTCACTCCGTTAGGGGGCGATGAAGAATTTTCCGGTCCTCATTGGCACGTATCGGTTGACGGTTCCGATGAAACGGGTAATGGGTCCGTTCAGGAACCGTTTGCAACTGTCCAAAAAGCAGTGGATATGGCAGGAGTACAGGACACAATTCATGTTCATCCTGGAACATATTTTGAGAACATTACCGTAGAGAATAAAAACCTCGTTATCAATGGCCAAGCAGGTCCTTCAGTTACCATCCTGGATGGAGATGGCGGCAGGGTCGTTGAGTTTACCAATGTAGGCCAGCCCGCTATGCTGAAAGGGTTCACCATTCAAAACGGATACAATGAAAATAATGGAGCGGGAATGTTTGCTGCGTATTCTCACATTCGTCTGCGCGATTTAATTATTTCCAATAATTCATCAGCTGGTGATGGAGGAGGAATATTTTCTGTGCAGTCAACACTTATTTTAAGAAATTTGGTCATTAAAGAGAATTATTCTGGAGATGACGGAGGTGGCTTTCTTTTCTTTTCCGATGATACAACAATGGACAATTTTCTGGATATTGGAAATACAGAATTTTCCAATAATGAATGTGGTGACACGGGCGGTGGACTCGTGGCCGTTGGGATGGAGTTTAACGCAACGATCACAGGATCAAAATTTGTCGAAAATTCTGGAGGACGTTATGTTGGTTGCCGAATTGCTGGAGAGGGCGTGGAATTTGAAATATCCGATTGTATCATGATCGGAAACCAGGCACAGCAATATGCTGCCGCTGGTGGATTTTCCGCTGGTGCCTCTGGAGTATTATACCGGGTCAATGTTGCAAATAATATCGCTAATTTAGATGGTTTCGGAGGAAACTCCGGTGGATTATCAGTCTGGAGTGGCGCTGACGTGGGTTTTATCAATTGCAATTTTATTGATAATGAAGCAGCCTACGGTGCTGGACTTACAGTTGGAGGCGGAGGCACTGCCGGGCTTGTTAATTCAATCCTGTGGGGGAACTCTAGTGACCAGTTGGCGGTAACTTCCTGGAATGATATGGGCGGTGTTGCGGTCATATTTTATTCTGATTTTCAGGATGGTGAAGAAGGAATTAATGTATTAGATGACCTATCAAGCTATGTTTGGGCGGAAGGGAACATAAGTTCAGACCCGTTATTTATTGGTGAAGGTCCCAACCCTCATTTGCTCACAGAAAGCTCACCCTGTGTTGATGCCGGGACAGCATTTCTTGTGTTTGAGGAAGATACCCTTGAAATTCCACAGGAAGCGTACAATGGTACAGCGCCAGACATGGGAGCATTTGAATCTCCTTTTGGTACTGTAGGAGGAGACCCAGATTTTATGGTAACCATCAATGCTGCCGGTGAAACTGCAGACTATGACCTGACACTTGGATTTTCACCAAACGCGACTGATGGGTTTGACCCTGGCTTGGACCAGTATGCTCCTCCGGCACCACCCCCCCCATCTTTTGATGCTGCATTAGGGTGGAACGGAGAACGGTTTTACACTCAGGTAGTTCAAGGATCTGCTAGTGACCTGATTGAGCACGAGTGGGAAATGCAGCTCCAGTTTTCTACCTCAAATGAAATCCTACTGACCTGGGATAATAATGGGTGGGATGATTTAGCTACCTTTCAATTGCAGGATGCATTTGGCGGAACTATGGTTAATATTGATATGACACAGGAGAACAG
>CAZOUJ010000291.1:0-2013 GCA_964582955.1 uncultured bacterium | reverse complement strand
GTCATGATCATAAAAGAGGTTGAAAATGTAAGGGTAGCAAATTTGACATTACAGGGTGGCTCTTCTGAAGGCCATGGGTGTGCAGGAGGTGGGGGACTTTTGGTCACTGCTGATGATATGTACAATCTTGATGTTTATGATATAGCCTCGGTCCCGGTGTTGTTAGAGAATTTGATCATTCAATATAATTACTCGTATAATGGTGGAGGGCTTTCTTTCTTTCGAGTTGAAGGTCCTGTTTTAAACAATATCACTGTAAGAGTGAATTCTTGTTACGCATTTGGTGGTGGAGTCTTCTCATTCGTTTCGAGCACTACGATGACAGATGTAGAACTTACAATTAACCAGTCACTGGGACTGTGGGGTGCTGGTTTAGGCCATGGCGGTGGGCTAATGCTTGCAGGTGCTAGCGGGACATTTACAAATATGACTATAACGAATAATTTTGCTCCAACATTTGGTGGGGGTGTATGGACGGATGGCTCCTTTTCTGATTGGACCATGGTAAACTCAACCATTAGCGGAAATACCGCAACGAGTGGTGGAGGACTAGCTATGTGGGATGGTCCATCTCCCACTCTCATAAATGTTACCATTGAGGATAATTCTTCAATAGCTACCTGGGTGAGCAATGGTCCTGGTGCTGGTGTATGGGGAAATAATGTGACTCCTACGCTCAGAAATTGCACTATACGAAATAATGAAGCAGAGTCTGTTGGCGGCGGTGTGAGTCTGTATGGTGGTGGTACCGTTGAGTTAACCAGATGCCTTATCGAAGGAAATTCATCAACGGCTGGAGGTGCTATTGATCTACAGGATGGTATTATTGCAACCATAACACACTGCACAATAACTGATAATTTTGCACCATCTGTTGGAGGTATTAAAATGTCTGGTGGGTCTCACTCTACGATAACCAATTCAATCGTATGGGATAATTATTCCACTGAGATTTCTGGTGCTAACACAACCACTTACAGCGATGTAGATGGTGGAATAAGTGGTGTTGGAAATATCAATTCAGATCCCTACTTTTTAGATCCTGATAATGGTGATTTTAGTCTCACCTATATAGAAGATTTTCCTCCAATTATTTCACCCTGTATTGACTCGGGGACCGCTGATCTTGATGGTGATGGTACGGATGATAATGATTACGTAGGACTTGCTCCTGATATGGGAGCCTTTGAGCTAGGTGGAATCCCCGGTTGCACAGATCCTGAAGCTGAAAATTTTGACCCTGGAGCGAACATAAATGATGGCACCTGTCTATATGGTCCTCCGCAGATCGTAGTTTCATATAACGATGGGTGGAACATTGTCGGTCTTGCCTTTGAAGTGGAAGATGCCATGTATGAAACCCTTTTCCCGGCTGCCCAGGAAGGTACCCTTTATCAGTTCGATGGCACTTACGTGAACCGAGACGAACTGATTCCCGGAACTGGATATCTGTTGAGGATGACATCTGATAACGAGGTAACATTTATGGGTGACCACATTTATGGGCATGCTGTCCCTGTTTCAGAAGGGTGGAACCTCTTCTCAGGCACAAGCAGCTCTCTCTCAGTGGACGATATATATGCATCGGATATGAATGATATAATCTATGCAGGTACCATCTATGGACTGGACGCAAACTATTACAATCCAGAGTCTATTGAACCGGGCAGGGGTTACTGGGTGCGTGCCACAGAGGATGGTGAGATAGGAATTGGAGCTCCTCCAGCTGACGCTGAATTTATGGTGACCATTAATCTGGACCAATTTCCAGGGGAAACCTCCTGGGACCTCATTGGACCCGAGGGCGAGGTTGCATCGGAAGGTGGATATACAAATCCTGGTGGAGTAATAGTATGGTCAACGATTCTGGATTTGAACGGTGACTATGTGTGGACAATCTATGACGACTGGGGTGATGGAATTTGCTGCAGTTATGGAGAGGGTAACTATGAGCTGCAGCTTAATGGAGAGGTTATCGCAACCGGTGGAAATTTTGGAGGTAGTGAGAGTGTT
>CAZOUJ010000290.1:0-2021 GCA_964582955.1 uncultured bacterium | reverse complement strand
ATAATTGGTGGACACAACATTGATGTACAAGAAGCTTACAGGATCGGGTTAGAGAACAAAGTTGTACCGCAACAGGAATTGCTAAACAGCGCTAAGAATTTTGCAGGACTAATTTTGAAAAACAGTCCTAATGCGGTTGCAGAATCTTTAAGGTGCATCAATATTTCTGTGGAAAAAACGATCAGTGAAGGTCTATCTAATGAACTAGATTCGTTTAGTGACCTTTTTGAAAATAATGAAACACGAGAAGGTCTAACCGCGTTTGTGGAAAAACGTCCACCAAAATTTCGTGATTAAAGACCAATGCCCAAATATGCAATCCTCGCCTCAGGTGCTTTTGATTATATTCTGAATAAAACGGGGAACATGCTCATTCGATATGAGCCTCAAAGTGTTACAGCTGTTATTGATAAAGATAATGCGGGAAAAACAGTTCAGGAGGTTTTGGGATATGGTGGGAATATCCCGGTGGTTGGTTCATTTGAAGATTCAATTCCATATGATCCAGATACACTGGTCATAGGGAACGCTCCTCAGGGTGGTTTTATTTCATCAGAGTACAGAGCAGAAATTCTTTCAGCCATCAAAAATTACTGTCATGTGGTCAGTGGAATGCATATTTTTCTAAAAGATGATAAAACAATATGCGCAACAGCTGAAGAATATGGTGTAAACTTAATTGACCTAAGAAAACCTCCGGACCCGCCACACTTTACAAAGGGAAGTTGGAAAGAACGAAACATACCGGTATTGTTAACAGTAGGCACCGACTGTGATACAGGAAAAATGACAACCGCCTGGGAAATTTCTGTACATCTGAAAAAAAGGGGATGGAATGCAAAATTTATAGGGACCGGCCAGACTGGAATTTTACTTGGTGGAGGTGTTCCCATTGATGCGGTCACAGGAGACTTTATGGCTGGTGAGATTGAACATATCATTGATAATATTTCCAAGGATTGTGACTGTATCATTGTAGAAGGACAGGGCGCGTTGACTCATATGTTATATTCAGGGGTTACCCTAGGATTGCTTCACGGTTCTATGCCTGATTATATGATATTGACCCATGACGCTAATCGTAAGTTGGACACAGCGGGTCAACCGATTGGCAGTCTTGAAAAGACCATGGGCCAATATGTGGATATGGTTTCAATGTTCAAACCATCTAAATTTGTAGGAATAAACTTAATGACAGTGAATCTAAATGAGAAAACTGCACTGGACATTTGTAAGAGCACTCAAGCTAAACAAGACCTTCCAACAACAGACCTCGTGCGATTTGGAGACAGAGGGCTGATTGACCATATCGATTTTGAATTGAGACAATGGAACTAACGTTTACACCCTATCGTATTAAATGCACTCACCCTTTTGGAATCTCCCGAAGCACGCACGATTATTATGATATACTTTACATTTACCTTGAGAGAGATGGTATGGTTGGCAGGGGAGAGGCAGCTCCATCAAACAGATATGGAGAAACTTTTTCGGATTGCATCGAAATACTAAATACTTTTAGCTCTACACTTCCTGACTTTGAACAAATACAGGAATTTGAAAATTATTTTCGGCCATACACAAGTGGGATCAGATCACTTGAGACTGCGTTCAGCATGTTCATGAAATGCTTGGTTTTGTAAAAGTTATTACCCAACCGACCTCTTACACTATTGCAATTGGTGACCTTCAATTATTGCATAATAAAATTAATGAAGCCAAGAATTACCAAATTTTAAAGATCAAATTAGGTTCAGGAAAAGATAAAGAAATTGTTGAGAGAATTCGACAGGAGACAGATAAACTTATCCGGGTGGATGCAAATGAAGGATGGTCCCTGGATGAAGCAAAATCTATGTGCAACTGGCTTGAAGATAAAAACGTGGAATTAATTGAACAACCCCTGAAAGCTGATAAGCTGCATTTGATGAAAGAACTGAAACATGCATCACCAATACCACTCATTGATGATGAGAACAGTTTAAGGGCAGAAGATATTCTACCAAAAACAGATTCATATC
>CAZOUJ010000289.1:0-2036 GCA_964582955.1 uncultured bacterium | reverse complement strand
GCATCAATCAATAGAATATTTGCCTTTACCGGGTCATATGCAGTCCAGTCTTCTATCTGATTTAAATATGGCGAATGCCATTTGGACATTGGGCCAGACACTCCGGATATATGGGCAGGTTCTGTGTAATCATACATCCCAACCTTTACAACAAGTTCTCGGTCAATGGCATAGCTAATTGCTTTGCGAACTCTAACATCTTTTAATACTGGATCTTTTGTATTCGTGTGTAAAAAGGTTGTGTGTCCAGTTAGCAGAAACCAATAACGATGATGCTCTGGGTCCTTACTGATAAATATCCTTTCAATTGCAGGGATGAATGCTCCTGCCCAATCTAATTCTCCACTAAGCAGAGCAAGTGTGACTTGCTCATTACTGGGATAAGCAGGGAAAATCAGTTTATCAATAAAAGGTTTTCCTGTTTGCCAATAATTTGAATTTTTCCCTAGTTCCCAAAGCTGACTTCCAAAGCGGATGATCTCCGTAAACGGACCGGTTCCAACGGGATTTGGGTTTGAAAACTTTACGGGATCATCCACATTCTCCCAGATGTGTTTTGGAATAATAGATTGATTGGCGATAGCATCAAAACCGGGAACATAGACTCTCTGAAATGTGAATTGAACGGTAGTGTCCGTAGTGGAAATCACTTCTTTTAGATATCCCCAAGAGTCCCTTGTGTCTAGTGCACGATGTTTCTTCTTCAGGTTAAATGTATAGGCAACATCTATTGCGGTAAATGGTTCACCATCAGACCAGTTGACTCCATTTCTTATTGACATTGTTAGGACCGTATTATTTCTATTCCATTTATAATGGGTGGCGAGCCACGGTACATATTCAGCTGCAATTGAGTTATAAATGAACAGGGGCTCATATATCCCTGCAGACGTTGGCCATCTAGCGGAGCCAGCAGGACTTAGTGGATTAAAATTTCTTACCCAGGACAATTGAGCCTCTTGATAAATGGTAAGACCTTCTCGCCTTTGATTTTCTTTCTTTTCACAACTAAATAAAACAAAACCAACTGCAAGCAGGATGTGTAATAATTTTATATATAACATTTATATTTATTTTTTAGGTTTCTTTGAATAAACCCTAACATACTCAATTTCCATTTTACTTGGGAAGGAATCATCATCGATCCCTTTAGCACCACCCCACCAGCCACCAACTGCAATGTTGAACAATAAATGAAACCTTTGATCAAAGGGCCATCTTGCCCATGTTTGTTTGCCATTTACATACCTAAAAATATCTTCATTATTCACCATCACACTTAATTCATTTTCATTCCATTCTAAAATATAATTATTGAATTCATTGCAGGCATTCGGAATATTAATGGAACCTTGTTGATCTGTACCATACAGGTCCCCTGCGTGCATATAATTATGAACTGAACTAATAATATTTCCTTCATTATAGCCCACATGCTCTACTATATCAATTTCTCCGCTGTATGGCCAATTTCCATAGGCCCAATCGGTAGGTAGGGCCCATAGCGCGCTCCAGCTGCCCCGACCTTTTGGAAGTTTAGCTCTTATTTCAAAACGACCATACCTCCAACTATTTTTCGTTTTAATTCTTGCAGAAGTATAATCAGAGCCTTTGAATGATTCTTTCCTTGCCTCTATGATTAATTTCCCATTATTAATTCTGATATTATTGGGGACGTTTGTATAGTATTGAAGTTCATTGTTTCCCCAACCACCTCCTGTCACCCAATTTAATTCTTTGTCTGTACGTATAAATGGTTTGCTATTTTTTGAAGATCGTAGCAGTTTATTCGAGAAGTATGTCCCTTTTAATCCAGGATCTCCAGCGCTAGTAACCAGATTTTTACTTGAAATAAGACATTTTGAAAAAAAATCACTTTCCCATCCAAAAATCATCGTTTCACCACCATTTTCTTCAAAGTATTCGATTCGAATTGTATATTCTTTATCCCCTGGCAGGTTTAGTTTCGCAGTAAATTCTGTTGCGGGTTGAGGTTGCCATTGATCAATGAGTAAACTGTCATTTACATAGAACCT
>CAZOUJ010000288.1:0-2046 GCA_964582955.1 uncultured bacterium | reverse complement strand
GAAAAAGGATCTCAAGTGGAAGATCCAGACAACTGGTTGGAAGAAGGATATCCCTGGGGAAATACCGCGCAGGGAAGTAGTATATCCAATACATTTTTTTGGCCGTGTTGAAGAAACGATTAATCAGAAAGGAGAACCACAACGAAAGTGGGTTGAAACAGAAGAAGTATTGGCAATGGCCTACGATGTCCCCATCGCCGGTTATCGTAATCACACAGTAAATAATTTGAGATTATGGTCAGCGAAACCTTCAAAAAGCTTTGATTTTCAGTTATTTAACAAAGGAGACTATTTGAAGGCCGTTGAAGAAGCACAGCAAAGTGAAACCATTTCAAAGGTTCTGTATCCAAATGATCAGGAATTCTCCGGAAAAGAACTGCGTCTTAAGCAGCAGTATTTTTTCGTTTCAGCATCCCTGCAGGATATATTAAAGGGCTACAAAGAACATTCGGATACTTTTGAAATGTTTCCACAACATGTGGCAATTCAGTTGAATGATACTCATCCCTCGATTGCAATTCCAGAATTGATGCGAATATTAGTGGATGAAGAAGGACTTAAATGGAATGAGGCCTGGAGCATTACATCTAAAGTCTTTGCCTACACTAATCACACAGTACTTCCGGAAGCCTTGGAAAGATGGTCAGTTGATCTAATGGGGCGTCTCCTTCCCCGTCATCTTCAAATTATTTATAAAATAAATCATTTATTTCTTGAGAAAGTAAAAAAGAAGTTTCCTGAAGATGCTGATTTATTGCGTCGTATCTCATTGATTGAGGAAAATGAACATAAAGTAATCCGCATGCCTTATCTTTCAATAGCTGGAAGTCATACCATCAACGGTGTCGCAGAACTCCACACTGAACAGCTTAAAAAGACTGTATTTAAGGATTTTTATAAGATATATCCGGAACGTTTCCAAAACAAAACCAATGGTATCACACCAAGACTTTGGCTCAAAAATGTAAATCCGGAATTATCGTATCTTATAAGCAAAAAAATCGGTGATAAGTGGATTACTGATTTAACCCAACTTCGTAAACTTACGCATTTAGCCGACGATACGGTTTTTCAAAATATGTGGCGGGAAGTTAAGAGAACAAAAAAAAAGCAATTGGCGTTTTGGCTGAAAAAAACATCTGGAATTATCATCAATCCAGAATCCCATTTTGATGTACATATAAAACGTATTCACGAATATAAACGTCAGTTACTTAATATTTTACATGTTATATTCCTTTACAACAATTTGCTGGAAAACCCTGGAAATTATTTCGCACCACGAACTGTAATTTTTGGAGGAAAAGCCGCACCAGGATATCATATGGCAAAACTGATTATTAATTTAATCAATGATGTTTCTCATACAATCAATCTGGATCCTGTGATCAGGGAACGCTTAAATGTAATTTTTGTGCCTAATTATAATGTTTCAGCGGCAGAAAAAATTATTCCCGCAACTGACATTTCACAGCACATTTCCACCGCTGGCACTGAAGCTTCAGGAACAGGCAACATGAAATTTATTTTAAACGGAGGTCTAATACTTGGCACCTTGGATGGTGCAAATATTGAAATCGCGCAGGAAGTTGGAGCAGAAAACATCTTCACTTTTGGCCTTAGTTCAGACCAGGTAAATAGCCTGAAGGAATCAGGGTACAAAACGGCAGTCTCTCTACAAAAAAATCCGGGCTTGAGTAAAGCTTTATCAATGATTAAAACCGGATATTTTAACCGTGAAAAGCCTGATCTTTACAATGATCTATACAACTCTCTTGTGTTTGAAGATGAATATTTGCTGCTGGAAGATTTCAGCAGTTATGCACAATGCCGTCAAAGAGTAATAGATACATGGGGAGATCAAAATACCTGGACCCGAATTTCAATATTGAATACTGCTGCAGCTGGAAAGTTCTCTAGTGATCGAACAATTAATGAATATGCTAAAGATATATGGGGAATTGAAGCTGTTAATGTGGAGTTTCAGGAAAATAAAAATCTCTGAAAATTTGTCTTCTGAAAATCACAGCTGCATTAATACTTTTT
>CAZOUJ010000287.1:0-2057 GCA_964582955.1 uncultured bacterium | reverse complement strand
ACCGTTAAAACATCCGTAGATTACCAAAATGTGAAAGCGAATGAAGCGGTAACGTTTTATATTGAGGTGAAAGGAACGGGAAATCTTTCCCTGTTCAGTTTACCAGAATTAATCTTTCCAAAGTCATTGGAGGTATTCCCGCCGGTAAGTGAAATGAATAAAGATTCTTTTCGCGATCAGATCACAGGAACACTGAGATGGGAATATGTGGTTATCCCCCGTCAAACTGGGAGGTTTAATTTACCTCGGGTAGAACTTCCATTCTTTGATCCGAAAACGACTAAATGGAAAAGAGCAAAAGCTCACTCAATCCAAATTTCGGTTTCTCCCGGGTCTGTCCCCATCGGTTCTCCAGAGGGTTTAACTAAACAGGAGGTAGCTCTGCTTGGGAAAGACATTCGTTACCACAGAACAACAGTACCAAAATGGAACCAGAACAAACATCTACCTGTTATGGCAGTTCTGTTTTATTCTTTAGCTATTTGTGGTTTTGTATTCCCCAGTATGGTCAGCACATACCAGCAAAAACACTTTGAAGGGATGGATGTACGTCAGTCCCAAAAAGCGCTTAAAAAAGCGTTAATTTCACTTCAAACTGGTGGAGAGGATGAATTTGATATAAGTGCTTCTGTCCTCTATACTTATTTAAAAGAAAAATTCTATCTCCAAACGGATAAGATGGATCCAAGCACGGTTCAAACCACCTTGAAAAAGTATATCCCTGAGCAAGAAATGAATGAATTAATTCAATTATTATACCGATGTGACGCAGGTCGTTTTTCTCCTCAATCGGCTGATTACAAAAGTGATATTATCCCTACCGCAATTTCCATTTTAAATAAGATTGATAAATATGGCAAATAAGTTTATCATTTGCTTAATCCTTTCGTTAGGGTTAAGTCAAAGTGCGGATTCATTATATAAAAAGGGCACCTCTTATTTGAAATCAGGGCAATATGAAAAAGCAGTTTCAATGTTCGAAATGATATTGAATCAGGGAATCTTCCATAAGGATCTGTACTATAATCTGGGAAATTCATACTACAGGTTAGGCAGTTATGGTCATTCAATTTGGGCTTATGAAAAGGTTATGGAACTCAATCCTCTGGATACAGACGCACAATTTAATCTTTCTCTTGCCAATACTCATGTAAAAGATCGAATCCTTGTCCCTGAAACCTTTTTTCTTCTCAAGTGGTATAGGTTTTTTAAATCCTCCTTCACATTTTCTCAATTTTTGTCTATTTCAGCTTTATTTATTCTGTTAGCATCGATTTATTACCTTGTGATCAATGTGCTCCGAATTAATTTCAGTAGGATACCCTTACAGGCATTCTTATTTTCAGGATTCATACTACACGGGATTCTTTTAGATAAATATTGGGATATTTCAGAACAAAATGAAGGAATTATAACTGATTATGAAGTAGAAGCATTTTCAGGGCCTTTTGTTCGCAGTGATGCTGTTTTATTTAAAATTCATGAAGGGAGTAAAGTATCCATTGACCATGATCAGGGTGACTGGGTAGAAATATCATTATTGGATGGAAAAAAAGGCTGGATAAAACTCAATCAATTGAGACTTTTATGAACCAATCAGGAACATATTTTTTTAAATGTAGTATGACGATGTTGATAGTTTCTACATTTTATTGCCAGACTAAGGAAGAATTTGATCCATCACGGCTAAAGGATATTGCACCGAAATGGCCTCGAATCAACCATTCTTTCATGAAATATAAAACGGCATCCTTGGATTCTTCAATTGTTGATACATCGCTTAAAGAAATGGACGGATTCAAAGTTCAAGTTTTTGCTTCCCGGTTTTCCCATTCTGCTGACAGTTTAAAAGCTGTTTTGGATGAAAAAGTAGATGAAGATGTGTCTATTGTCTTCGATGCGCCAGTTTACAAGGTAAGGGTAGGAAACTTTGTTGCCAGAAATGAAGCAGAAAAGATGAGAATAAATTTGGTTAAACTCGGGTATGATAGTGCCTGGATAGTCCGTTCAAAAGTATTTGCCAGAAAATATAGATTGATTGAGACGAGAAAACACTA
>CAZOUJ010000286.1:0-2077 GCA_964582955.1 uncultured bacterium | reverse complement strand
AGATATCCTCCTTACCTTTTTAAAAGCTGGTAACCACATGCGCATTTCATCATCCTTATCATCATGCTCTATTTTCAGAAATGCCACACCCTTATCATCTTTCGGCTCTAAAAACCATATAATCTGTTTCTTATTGCCGTCCATGGACTTTGAAGCCATGGTATTGGTTCTTGATTTTCCCTTAGAATTTGTTAAAATCATATTTGTTTTATTTGACATATCCTTCGGAGTTGGCTTCTCATCCACCATTCTAGCAATCTCTGACCCGGTTTGACCAAAAACAAATGTGGCTAGTATAAAAATAAGTGAAATTCTCATTATGTTTTCCTCCCAATCAATTTTATCTTTAATAATTCTGCCAAGGCGGCTAATACTGTCAATGTGCCTAGCGAAGTTGAAATCATGGCAAAGATCATGAGTCCTCCGATGTACTGAATCGGTAAAAATTCTGAAAATAATAAGGCTCCAAATCCCATGTTGGATGCGGCATCCAATATAATCGGGTATCCTACATCATCCACAACTTCCCTGCTCAGTTTTTCCACACTCACTGTGCGGGACAACCGTCGGAATTGAGCAATATAGTGGATTGCAAAATCCACGCCCACGCCAATAATGATGGATGAAAGAATTGCTGTTATGTGAGAGAGCTCTATCCCAAAATATCCCATAAACCCGAAGTTTATCAGAACGGCAGAGGTCAAAGGTATAACAGCCAAAAATCCCCATAATATCTTTCTAAAAAATATTGACGCGATAATGCCTATGATGATCAAAGACAATATGATACTGACAATGGTGGAACTTATAAGCAAATTTATCAGGTCTCTCGTTATGACGATCATTCCAGTAAAATCAACTTTCAGATTATTATTGAAGAATTCATCTATATAACGTTGACTTGATTCAACAATCTCAAATGTTTCTGTCGTTGACAAATTTGTGCTGAACGCGGTCACAAGCCCCACAGAATGGTCATAACCTACCATGGAAGAAAAATCATCCGGATCTCCTGACATGGAATACATGGTAAACAGGTTATTCACCTTGCCCCGTGTATCCGGAATGGTTTCATATACCGGGTCATCATCCATGATCGTTCGGTGCATTTGTTCAACAACATTGGCGATCGAATAACTGATTCTCACTTTCTTGAATTCTTCAAGTTTATCCTGCAATTTGATCATATTATTCAGTGTTTCAGGTTCTTTCATATCAGCTTCAACTCGAACTCTAATATCCACTGTTCCATTCATTTTTTCGCCAAGAAATTCCATACTGTTCCTCAATTCCGTTCCCTCCTTGAAAAATTTCATCATATCCACGTCTACAGATACTTTTAATAAACCAAACAACCCGATAAACACAATCAACAGTCCTGTAGAAAAAACGTATTTTGGATGTGTCAGAACGACCTTTCCTAATTTGTCAATGGTTCTCTCAAATACACTTTTGGTGACCACTGCTTTTGAATTGGGATCCCATTGTTTGAGGCGTATCAATGATGGTAATAATGTAGAACTTAATATCCATGCCCAGAGGATACCTGCGCTGATGGTAATTCCATATCCGACCAACGGTTCCAAAGGTGATGTGGTCATGGCTGAAAACGCTGCTACTGTTGTGATACTGGTCAAGAAAATGGGAATAAGTAGTGAATCCATTGTAGATGCCACTGCTTTTTTTGTGTCCTTGAATACCCTGAATTCCTTGAAAAATTTTGTAATTACATGGACACCATCTGAGTTCGCAATGGTTAACAAAATGATGGGCATGGATGTATTGGCCAGCGTGAATAAGAATTTACCTGACCCAGTTAAGTGTAGCATCCAACCCATAAAACCCAACATGGCCGCCAAAGATAATATGATCACTGTGATCACCATTCCAACAGCTGGTACACTTCGTAAGTTCAGCAATAATATAATGACTAAAATAATCATTCCTGCCAGCATAAGTCCTTTTACATCGTCACGTATCAAGGGCGGCATGATACCAGTGAAATAAGCTTGTCCACCGTAATGGATATCATAATCTTGTAAAATGGTATCAGTGATTGATTTTATTTCAGAGACAA
>CAZOUJ010000285.1:0-2096 GCA_964582955.1 uncultured bacterium | reverse complement strand
CTAAAATACATTGAGGAAAGATTTTGGAATTCTCTAGGTAATGCCGGAGCAGTAGATTTGGGTATTTTTTATCAATCTAGACTTGATGGACTGCAAATAGGGATGAGCATCAGAAATTTTGGGACAGAATTACAACTCATTGGTCGTGATCTAGATATAACAGTTGACCCTGATGAAGATAATGAAAATGTAGATCGAATACCCAGCACATTCAAAACAGATGCATACCCATTGCCCATTCTTTTTAGAGCGGGTATTTCACACAAAAAGAAACTGGGTTCGATTGGAAGCCTCCTAACGACAGCAGATGTTTTGCACCCTACCAATACAACCGAAAGTATAAATCTGGGTGTTGAGCTTGGATTCAAGGATATGTTTTTTGTTCGTTCAGGTTATAATAACCTGTTTGAAGAAAATGCAGAAAATGGATTAACACTGGGTGTAGGAATTGACATGTTATTACAAAAGCGGTGGGGTATGCGTTTTGATTACGCTTATGCAGATTGGGGCATTTTGGGTTATACATCACGGATTTCTTTAGGGCTGGTATTTTAAATAATATGAATAATAAAATCTATTTCTTATTTCTCTCATGTCTTATTTTTCTTAAATGTGGCAGTCGTTTAGCGGAAACAAATATCGGGAATAATATCGTTGCAAAAATTGGACCAGTTGTGATTACATCTGAAGAATTTCTTGCCAATTATGAGTTTGGATTTGCCCATTTAAAATCAGTTGGGAATCCCAAAAAAAATTATCTTACTGCCATGATCAATGAAAAACTTCTATCATTAGATGGATATGCAAAAAACATCCATAAGCAGAAAAGTATCCAAAATAAAAAAGCAAATTTAACTCAGGATTTATTAATTGAATATCTTATCCAAGAAGAAATAAATAATTTAATCTTAATCTCTGAAAATGAAATAAAAGATGCCATCAATAAAAGTAAAGTGGATTTCAATCTACGTTATTGGAATGAACAAAATTTGGAAATGGCAAATAGAGCACACAAAAATATTAATGAGGTGGGATTTAAATTATTTCTTGAAAATATTATTTCCTACAATTCTAATATCAATCTTACTTCAGATCAATTTGAAACAGGTTATATGTCCTGGCTTAACCTACCTCCTGAACTAATGGAAAAAATCCGAGACCTGCCTATTAATAAAGTTTCTTTGCCAATTCTTTTTGGTGAAAAATATTGGATTTTTCAAGTATTAGATATTCGCAGAGCAGGTGTTTTAGAATCAGAATATCATTCAAAATCAGCATCTTTTAAAAAGATCTTATTCCAGAATAAACTTTCTGAAGCCACAACAGAATATGTTTCTTCGCTTATGACTCCAAAAGATGTACGTACAAAATCGGAAACGTTTAATATCCTATCCGAAGTGGTTTGGGCATGGCTAAATGATAATTCTGCAAAGTCAAAATTATTTGTCGAATATTTAAGAGAAAGTCAATCTAATTCAATAGTGGAAAATAAGTTTAACAAACCGCTTATAACCTATATTAATGGTGAAATAACTGTTAAAGAATTTGTTAATTCGTTTGATTTTTCAATACTACGAAACGACTATCGTAATAAAAATGCTATGAAAGAAAAATTTAATTTAGAGATTGCCTGGTTTATCCGAGATGATTTTCTGGCCAAGACTGCATTAGAAAAACGAATTGATCAGATCCCTATGTTTAAAAGGGAGTTGGAATTATGGGTGGATAAATGGATATATGAGGAAATGAAAAACCTATACAATCCAGAAGAATTACCAATAAAATTGGAAAAGTTAACTCATCACTTTCCTGTAACAATAAATAAAAATGTCCTCGAATCCATTGAAGTTACAGATTCAAAAAAATCAAAATGGCTTACCGTACATAACTATAAAATGGGAACAAATCGAATGGCAATCCCTATTGCTGACGGATCCTGGGATATAGCATATAAATAAGGGTTAATATTTCAATTTAATAATGCATTTCCCTGCGTGGTATAAAAAAGAATTTGGACGGACTGCCGGATGAACAGGGCATTTTTCGATTATGGTATAATCTCCAAACTGATTGAACACAGTAATCAGTAATAAACC
>CAZOUJ010000284.1:0-2097 GCA_964582955.1 uncultured bacterium | reverse complement strand
TATGGCTACTGGTATAAGAACGGATGTCTTTATCCCGATCTGGCAAGTTGCTGGATTGCGCTGAATCGGGCTGACAAAGATAATGGCTGCATGCAAGTGATCAAGGGATCTCATCATGCAGGTCGAATTGAACACGGTGTATATTCTGGTCAGAACTGTGCCGATCCGGAACGGGTAGAGCAATTGCTCAAGCACCTAGAGCTTGTTTACTGCGAATTAGAACCTGGCTCTGCTTTGTTTTTTCATTGTAATACCCTACATTGCTCAGATGCAAATACAAGTGATCTTAACCGCTGGAATCTAATCTGCTGCTATAACACGGCCAAAAACAATCCTTATATGGAATCTCTTCATCCTCAATATACTCCTCTCGAAAAAGTGTCCAATAATGCTATCAGGGAAATGGGTTTTAAGTTAAGTGCCTGTTCAGATTCATTCTACAAGCCAGATGAAGAGAGCATTGCACGAGGACACACAGCTAGATAATAAGCTGGTAAAAGGAATTCTAAATTTTGTGAAAATCAAATTCTGATAAAGAAAAGGGTTGAATCATATGATTAAAGAATATTGAGACTAAAATGTTTGATCTGAACAGATATCTCACATTATAGTAGTGGCTTTTTTCCTATGGTCACTAAATAAAGGCATTTATGTTGGAACTGAAATGGTAGAGGACAGCTACAAAGGCAATTATTGGTATAAGCGTGTATGTAAGTATTTGTTCCCTAGCGGTATTCAAGAAGTTAGATCAAGAAATTATGACGCCGAGAACGGTTGGAGTAAAGAAAAGGCAAAAAAAGTTACTGCTTGCACATTTTGGCTTCATTAATGTTCTAGTATCCTTAGATACTGTCACCCACATCATCCTCATTCGCCTTCCAGGCAACCATTCCCAACTTTACCAGTTCTCTCACTGAGTACATTCTGTCAAATCCGTATTCTTCACATTCTGAATCTATAAATTTAATCCAACTCTTGTGTAGATTGATTTCAAAATAAACATCATTTGGATCATCATCAATCACAGGAATTGTAACATCCTGCGAGGATAATTTGGTTTTAGATATAATATAGTTAAGTTAACTATAGAGAGCCAATCTGAAATATGAAATGTTGCTGTAAATTCAATCGGTACCCAAACTGGGTTCATCAATTCTATCGAATAAGTTAATGGAATTTAATTTGGAATTGTCAACAAGACAGTACATTTCATATGGAGCCAAGTTGGAGTATTGAACATCGTGAATGAAAGTTCGAGTGGAATAAACCTTGGCTTTTTGAATATCAGTTCTGAATCTGGAGGATTAGTTGTAATACCTCTAATCAATACACGATTGTAACCCGCTCTCATCCTCAATTTTTTATCCCAAATACATCAAATTATTTTGTCCTCATCCAAAGGGAATGCTGTTTATTTAAAATAGAAAAAATCTCAAAAAATTAAATATCAGATTGTTCTTTCCACCATGACTGAACATTAAAGTTAGGGCATGTTTTCTCCACCTCCTGAAAGTCACAATGTCCAATAATTTTTGCATCAGGATATTCTGTTTTCCAGATATTGAGCAGGGTTTCCAGGGCATCAAACTGTTCTAGAGTAAAATCATCTCTTCCAATAAGGCATACCCCCAGGCTTTCATGGTTGTGACCTTTCACATGGGCTCCCAGCCAAAATTCCGGACGTCCCTTTTCAACGGTGCCGTTTCGTAATATCACCTGATGGTAACCGAGCCCGTCCCAGCCAAAGCCAAGGTGAAGCTGGTGGATGTCACGTGCAGTGATGTGGTTATCATTGGGAGTGTCCGAGCAATGAACGACCAGGAAACGGATGTCAGAGGGGTTGAGCATGGGTTTCTTAATGCTGAGGTGATGAATTCAGCCGAAGCTTGAGTTTGAGACATTTCTGGAAAAAGCCTCAACAGTGTCCGTCCTCTTTCCAATACGAGGTAGCTTACAAAAGATGCGGCTTCCGCCGGGAAGGCCAAGAAGGAATCCTGCTCCATGGTACTCGCCTAAACCCAGTTTATGTGCACCTTCAAAGTGACGGGCATACCTTGCCCAAGCTGTATTCCGTGCTATTATTCCTTTCATCCACTT
>CAZOUJ010000283.1:801-2114 GCA_964582955.1 uncultured bacterium | reverse complement strand
TAACTACATCAGACTGGCAATGGGTTCCTCAGATTTTGTTCAGGGTGAGCACTATTCATATGCAGAAACACCGAATGATATAGATCTTTCTGATTTTTCAATTGAGAGGGACAGAGAGCACATCATTCCTGTTCTTCAAGATATCCTCTCCATAAATTCTGACATAAAGATTATGGGTTCTCCCTGGAGTCCCCCTGGCTGGATGAAAACAAGCGGCCAGTTTGTTTGCGGAAGTCATTGGGATAGTCGGTTAAAGACAGGAATGTATTCTGTCTATGCTGATTATTTTGTGAAATTTATAGAAGAATATGCTATAGAAGGGATTCAGATTCATGCAATCACAATTCAGAATGAACCTTTATACTGCCCTTGGGATTACCCCGGTCTATATATGCCTGGAGATCAACAAAGGGATTTTATTAAAGTTTTAGGACCGAAACTTGCTGAAAATGGAATAGACACTGAAATTGTTATTTTTGACCATAATTGGGATGACTCTGAACAAACAGGTGCCTTTGATTATGCAGAAGTAATATATGATGATCCTATTGCACTATCGTATATAGCAGGGACTGGATTCCATGGCTATGGAAACGGTGAGGCCAGTATGCAAGAAATGGTTTATTATTTAGATCCCACCAAAGCTATATATTTTACGGAGAGAACTAATTTTACGGGTTGGACTAATTGGGACCAAGTCCTCTCACACATAGCTAAATATTATTTTATTGATGTTATCAGATATTGGTCAAAAAATGTATTGCTCTGGAACCTGGCTCTTGATACTGAGAATGGACCCTATAATGGTGGGTGTCCAAACTGTACAGGCGTGGTCACTGTAGAGGATGATTATTTTGAAAAGGAAATCGATTATTATATTATCGGGCATTTCAGCAAATTTGTTCAGCAGGGCGCTAACCGCATATACTCAAATACCTTTGAAGGAGAGCTTGAAACGGTCGCCTTTCAAAATCCGGATGGTTCTCTTGTGGTGGTTACATTAAATCCCGGTTGGGATACTGTCACTTACAAAATAAACTGGAATGATATGTATATCAATCATTCGCTATCTCCTCAGTCCATGGCAACATTTGTCTGGGCACCATAGCAGATAGTAAGAATTATTCATTTATACTCTTATATACACGAACGAAATCCACTTTCATCTTTTGGGGAAAACTTGAATTGTCAATCTCACATATTCCTCCCCATGAACCGCCAATCGCAAGGTTTAAAATAATATGAAAATCTTGGTCAAAAGGCCACATTCCTGGTCCCGGTCCAATATTTGTGAATGTCCAGTAGTGGACATT
>CAZOUJ010000283.1:0-791 GCA_964582955.1 uncultured bacterium | reverse complement strand
GCCAGAGGGTCCGACCGGGACGGAGCGCGATCCCACAGAGTTCTCGTCCACCACCTGCTCGCTGACTACACTGGTCTGATCGGGGTCAATCAACTGCTCCTTGATCGTCTGCCGGTCGAAGAGCATTTCTGCCGAGACAATCACCTTGACCCGCGCTTCCCCCACAACCTCCTCAAGCTGCTTGGCGATCTTCATCTCCAGTTCCTTCTGGAACTTGCTCTTGTGCGCGTAATTGTCGCCAACGTTGCCTCCTGCAGACTGATTCGGGCATCCATCATTCCAATTGCAGTCTTCTGTGTGG
Organism: uncultured bacterium; assembly: GCA_964582955.1. GTDB lineage: Bacteria > Fidelibacterota > Marinisomatia > Marinisomatales > AB-629-J13 > AB-629-J13. The sequence continues at coordinate 490 of CAZOUJ010000283.1, read as the reverse complement.
ACAGAGCCCTTTACCAAGTTAAGATTACAGCCCACATGTTCCATAATATCGATCTCTCCGCTTGCAGGCCATCCACCATACACCCAGTCTGTCGGGAGCATCCAGATCGCTGGCCAGGTACCATCTCCGAAGGGAAGTTTAGCCTTAATATCTATTTTACCATATAAAAAGTCTCCCTTACAGGCTGAATTAATCAGTGCAGAAGTATAGTTTGCACCGCCATAGTTTTCATGTAATGCTCTTATAACGAGACAATTATCTTCAATATAGGAATTGATCGATCTGTTCGTGTATGCCTGCAGTTCGTCGTTTACCATTCCCGGACCCCACTCTTCATGATTCCACTTTGATTGATCTATATTGCTAAGGTTGAACTCATCATTCCACACAAGCTCCCACTGTGTCGTATCAGCAAAGCTATCATACACACAGTTGGCATCAATCATAGCATCCGGGTCATAATTAAATGCATCTTCATCCATGCACCCGG
>CAZOUJ010000282.1:0-2135 GCA_964582955.1 uncultured bacterium | reverse complement strand
GGATTTTTTATCTTCGGTTTTCTTATGTGGCTTATTATGATATTTCATCAGTTCTCCTATTTATCTATTAAAGTTGCCCCATCCCCACTTTTTTATAAAGAGGTGCTACTTCAACAGCACCATCTTTTTGGTATGCACAAACTCGCCTGCCTGTATCTGGTAGAGGTAAACTCCAGCACCTACAGATTTGCCCATTGCGTCTGTAGCATCCCACTGTACTGACTTAAATCCTGCTCCTTGGTAAGTGTTGACAAGCTTGGTAATTTCTTTTCCAAGCATGTCGTAAACCGTAAGCATTACTAAGTTGTCTTCTGGCAGGTCGTATCTTAAAGTAGTAATAGGATTGAAAGGATTGGGATAGTTCTGGTGCAGGGCAAATATAATTGGAATAACAGGTTTTCTTTTTAGAATAAATCTTTCTGCTGATGGGACCGTGATCTCTGCTGTACCTTCCAATATATAATCTTCCCCTTTTTCTGAGGTAAGTACCCAGTTGTGATATTCTCCGGTATTGAGTGTAATGTCATACGCAATAGTGAGGGTTTCGCTAATAGGCACTACTTCCACCTCTCCATAATCTTTTACCAGTCTCCATCCGTCCTTGAATCGGACATCAAATGCTCCTGTTGGAGGTTTTGGAGGCAAACTGAAACTTAATCTTTCTCTGTCTGATATCTCCACCCCAAAATATAACTTTAGGCCATTAATGTTCAGAATATTGACTTTACCATCGAAGTTAGAGTTTTGTGAAGCAATCTTTGACGATGCATCATTTATCAAGGTAATCTCTCCTTCTTGGAACGCCCTTATCCAATAGCCTTCACCAGGAACTATTGTTTCTGATTCTGAATAAGCATCAGTAAACCCGAACAGTGTGCTGGGCACCACAATGCTATCCGGATCAAGAATAGAATAAACGGAAACAGGCTCTGAAATTCCTGAAATTAAATTCCAGTCACTGTCCAGGGACAGGGTCAGTTCATTGATTGGAGAACCGGTAAGGGTAGTATTTCCGCTGTTGGGAAATAGTAGCCAGTAACCTTTTCCCGCTGTAAGCTCGGATTGAGACATATATCCACCATTATATGAGTACAACGTTTCTTCAACTGATTCAGGAAACAGGATATCACAGGAAGCATCCTCTACTGTAAGAGGCAATCCCAACAAATTCCATCCATCAATATAAGATATCATCACCCCTGAGCTAAGACTATGTCTGATGATAACCCGTGTAAATGAAGGAGGAAAACTATAGCTATCAATTTCACTCATATTAATTGAAAAATATTCTCCATTAAAAGGGTCAGATAATATAAAAACCCCTTCTCCCAGCTCATCTGGATCCCACGATAGTGTAATTGAATCTGCTTCGTTTTCCGGCTGAAAATCCACTGCCCACTCTGTAACATCTCCAATAGCAGGTACGGGACGCATATCTATGAAAAATCTGTCATTGACAATAGAATTATAAATTGCGGCATCCCAAGTAGGGGGTGGGGGCGGAGGTGGAGCATATCGGTCTATCCAGTGATCGTATCCATCGGTTGCTTCCAGAAACATACCAATCTTTAAATATACTGGCCACGAAGCAGAAGCGGTCAATGTGATGAAAGGAGGCATAATAAATGGTGCGGTTGATTCAATTCTTTCAGGTGTTCCGTTTAATTGACCATCGTTATTTCCGGATGTTGCATCATAGGTTGTTTCTCCTTCATCCTCATCAAATCTCCAATAGCTTACCAAACCTTCAGAATTAGGGTCAATTCCATCAAACATATCTGCCTGAATCTCTTCAAAACTCCGAGCGTTATCCCATATCCTCATTTCGTCCAACACTCCATTTAAATAAATATTATTGTGCAAAGAAGCACCCAGTAAGAAGCTTGCATCTCCTGCTTCTATCATCGTACTTCCGCATGTTTGATCATTATACACATTTCCATCCAGATATGCTGATACATTTCCGGATGAAAAGGTCACAGCAATGTGGTGCCAGTCTCCCGGCTGTATTTCTCCTTCGCCCAGGACCAGCACATTGTCTCCGCAGAGATTTTTTACATAAACTTCAACATTGCCATCGGATCTTATGCCAATGGAAAAATTTCCGTTTCCAGAGTCCTCAGTATGTGAAGCAA
>CAZOUJ010000281.1:0-2148 GCA_964582955.1 uncultured bacterium | reverse complement strand
AAAAAACACACAGCTTAATAATGAGTTTAAGTGTTCACACTTTTGATAAGAGTAAATTAAGTGAATATCTGGAAGATCACATCCCAGAGTTTCAAGGTCCTGTCCAATCAACAAAATTTAAAACTGGCCAATCCAATCCAACGTTTTTAATAGAAACATCCGACAGAAAATTTGTCCTGAGGAAAAAACCACCAGGAAAACTTTTACCGTCAGCACATGCTGTTGATAGAGAATTCAAAGTTTTAAAAGCACTGGAAGAAACCAATGTTCCCGTACCAAAAGTTTTTCATCTTTGTGAGGATGCTGCCATTTTAGGCACGATGTTCTATATCATGGAGTATGTTGAAGGTAGGATTTTTTGGGACCCTACTCTTCCTGAAGTTGATAATAAAATCCGAGGTCAGGTTTACGAAGCAACTAATGAGGTACTCGCATACTTACATCAAGTAAATATAGAAAAGGTAGGTCTTTCAGATTTCGGAAAACCAGGAAGTTATTTTGAACGACAGGTTAGCCGATGGATTAGACAATATCGATCCGCAGAGACTGAAGTTTATTCCGATGTTGAAGATTTAATTGTTTGGCTGGGAAAAAATACACCTAACGATGATGGTCTGGTTAGTTTGGTACATGGAGATTATAGGCTTTACAACATAATGTTTGATTACGAGAAACCAGAAGTGCTGGCTGTACTTGACTGGGAGCTTTCAACTCTGGGACACCCATATGCAGATTTAGCATATCAATGTTTGCAATGGCATTTGCCTAAGATGGGAATCACCCCAGGACTTGATGAAATTGATACCAAAAAGTTGGGAATTCCTTCAGAGGAAGATTACATTAAAAGTTACTGCCAAAAAATGAGTATTGACAATATTCCTAACTGGTCATTTTATTTGGCTTTTGGTTTTTTTCGAATAGCAGGGATTGCTCAAGGCGTGTATAAAAGATCTTTACAAGGCAATGCATCCGCAGAAAATGCTATGGAATTGGGTGCCGCAGTTCCAATCCTTGGAAAGCTTGGCATGGCAATCATTAAGGGAAAATAAAATGGAAGCTTTGCTTACATTAATCCCAAAACACATAAACAAAATCAAACATGGCTCGCTTGCGATCATAGCCTCACTGCTAATGTCATTTTATTATCCATCTTGGGCTGAAGTGACAATTGAAAAACTGACTGAAGATGTTTTGGTTTTTGATCAAGGAGAGAATCGCGGATTACTGATCATGGGAAATAAAGGGGTTGCTGTGATTGACCCTCTCAACCAACAGGTGGCAATAGAGCTTAAAGGTTTCATAGCTAAGAACTACAAAAAATCGATTACCCATGTTATCTACACCCACTCACACTGGGACCGCATAAGGGGCGGAGCAGTGTTTAAAAAACAGGGAGTAAAATTTATTGCAAACAAAGAGTGCAGGTTATTTTTGTCTGGCAATCAAAACCCAGATGTTGTTGAACCAGATGTTTATTTCGATAAGACGTATGTTATTGAATTAGGCAACCAGACAATAGAATTATCTTATTTTGGACCCAGTCATGGTGAATGTCTGATTGTAGTTCAGATCCAACCTGCAAATCTTCTCTTTATCGCAGACTTATTAAATACAAAAGGGCCTAGTTTTCCAAACGATCCAACATTGCCTTATCTCAGGCCTGCAACACTCATATCGGTATTGAGCGCGGTGGAAAAATTAGCTGAGGCCAATGACATTAATTCTTTTATCGGTGGGCAATCTTCGGCAAATATATTGGGTTCAATAGAAACGATAAGCAAACAAAGAGAATTTTGGCAACTTGTGAAGTCCACTGCTGAGGAAGCCGAGAAAAACGGTAACGTAGACCTTAATAACTTTATTGCAATGGACAAAATTGATTTGGAACCTTTCCAAAAATTCCAAAATTATAATCAAGAAGACTTGTCAAATATCCTCAGGAGATACACTTCCTTCTTAAACATGGGACGATAAGATTAAGCTGGAATGAATAAAATTTTATATTTTGCTGTTATTTGGATGTGTATATCTACTACCAGCCATGCTGTGCAACCTACTCCTGAAACAATTGCTGAGTCTGAAAAGATATTGTTTGGGAAATTAAAACTTTGGGAAATAGAAAAAATTTCCCAGCATTTGTATGCCTAT
>CAZOUJ010000280.1:0-2160 GCA_964582955.1 uncultured bacterium | reverse complement strand
ATCAAAAGCATATAAAGTATTATTGATTGAATTAGGAAAGATCTGAGAAGACGAATTTTCTTCAGTGTCAACAGGCAACCCGACTAAATTCCAATTAGCTTGATTGGTGATTGAAACGTCAACATCTCCTCCAGAAAACCAATCACCAGGATACTCAGGCTCAGAATTATTAGAGAACTCTGCAGAACCACCATACACCCGATTTTTATGGTCTGCTCCCTGCAAATCTCCGATGTCATTAAACCACCAGTCAGGCATTTGAAACACATAATTTACTGCATCACTGGTTGCCCATTGTGCAGAATGAGGAAACTGTTCTTCAGGACTGCACCAACCACTGACTGTTTCACATCCTAAACCATCCCAATCGGTTTCATCAGGAGTATTTGAAGCGTTCAATGGATTCCACCAGGTAGCACCATTATCAGAAGATATAAAGCTCAAGATATCAGCACTCCAATCGGGATACCAAAAGAAAGGATCTTCACAGTCATAGGGATCTGCAGGATCATAATCTGCAACAGGTCCTCTAACCCCCATATCAGTTACTACCCAAACAAGATTGGGGTCGTCCGGATCGAAAGAAAGCTGAGCCTGCGTTGACCAAATATAACTGCTCCCAGTGGGATCTCCCACATACCAAGTAGCGCTTCCCGTCACTACTTTCGAATAATTCCACCCGGTTGGAGTATTCACAAATCCAGGGCTATCGAGGTTATCTCTATCAATGGTAAAATGATAATATCCTGCACCCACTTCAGTATAATCTCCCGAAAAATAATAACAGAAAGAATCATCACATGGAAGTATCTCCATCAAAATATGGGGATTACCTTCACTGTCTACCTTCATGTCAAATTCATAATAACTCCACCAGCTATTAATAACAGAGGAGCTATCTGCACAGGGATCCATGTAATCAGAGAAATAGGTGTTTTGCATATGCTCAAACACATTATCTGGAATAAAATATACATCATCTTGGTAATATGGCGGTTGAGAACTGGAAGGTCCATACCAACTTGCTCCATGGTCATCTGTCATTTTGAATATAAAAGTATGATTATTTGAAACTGTACTGTTGTCATCCAATCCCCCGGCAAACAGTCCAACCAAACCAACTGCACCCATTCCGTCCGGTTCCATACTAACCGCAGGACTCGAATTATAACTTCCACTGGCGTCACCAGGCTCTAAATAAGCTGGTTCATCTATTATAATAAACTCTTCACCAAAGACAAGATACCCATCATCATAAGCTTCACTGTGAAACATAAAATAATTATTCCTTGTCCAGTCGTTATAAGCAACATTAACGACAGCATTATCTCCATCAAATGATGCACCTGGGCTTCCCACCCATTGGTCGGTACCTCCACCCCATTGAAGGTCTACATCGATTGGTGCAGCAAAAGAACCGCCATCCCAACCAAATTCATCATACGTATAAAATGGCCTGCCACCATAAGACCCAGAAAGTGTAGTGTATTCATTCCAGAAAGCGTAAGGATAGTCCGGATTACCCAAGGCACTTGGATACCGAGCCTGTCTGGTGGAAGGGGGCCAGTCAAATCCCACATTGAGATAGTTATAATTTGTCCAATCCATTCCGTCCGGGGAATAGGCAGCACCTAACTGACCATGCGTAGTATTTTCACCTGCCCACTGTCTGAAAACAAAAAACCAACCATTGTCATCATCAATATAAATGGGTCTTGTAGTACCTAAATACATTCCATATCCATTTGTTGAAGAATCTACCAATGTTGACCAGTAGGTATTATCACGACTCATACTGTGATGAGTAATAGGTTGTGATTCTCCGTCATCAATATCAGTATGATAAGTCGTTGGTTCAACCAATCTGGGTAGCTTTTGGTACTTTTCCACCTTAGCAGATAATTTTTTTGCTGCTCCCAAAGTAACACCGATACCCAGAATTAAGGTTAATAAACAAGATATATATTTTTTCATTGTCTTTCCCTTTTATTATAGTTTAGTAAAAAAACACCCACAAAACGAACTTGAGTGTACATTATTTTTTTGCATTTCACAAAGTTTTATTTCAAAAATATCAGTTTCATAATATGGGTATAATCCACAGAGTTTATCTGCACAAAATATACACCTGCACTCACAGGGTCATTGTGTGCATCCGTT
>CAZOUJ010000279.1:0-2171 GCA_964582955.1 uncultured bacterium | reverse complement strand
CAACACATTTGCAATATGAAAACATATAATTCTACGGGAAAAACTGTCAAAGAAAATTTAACTCATGTTATTGAACCCGGCGAATATAAGGTCATTTACCCCGTCGTAAAACCGTTATCAAAAACAGGTGGATTAGTAACTTTATTTGGAAATTTGGCACCAGACGGTGCTGTTTTAAAAGTTGCTGGGCATCAATTTGGAGCTAAATTTTCTGGTCCAGCAAGAGTATTTGAACGTGAAGAACGAGTCATGGAAGCACTTCAAAAACGCAATATAAATGAGGGAGACGTAATAATTATCAGATATGAAGGACCAAAAGGAGGACCTGGAATGCGGGAGATGTTATCTGTCTCAGGTGCACTAGTGGGGCAAGGATTGTGTGAAAAAGTTTTCTTAATCACCGACGGGCGATTCTCCGGAGCTTCCCATGGATCAATGATCGGTCATGTCGGCCCTGAAGCAGCTGTGGGAGGACCTATAGCTGTAGTTAATGACGGAGATACAATAGAAATTAATCTTGACAATTTTGAACTAAATATTGTGAATTGTATTGAATGGACTAATAAATCTAAGGAGCGAGTTGGAAACAAAACCCCGAATATTTCTGCTGTGAACGCTGAAATAAAGTTTCGGTTATCCAACTGGAAACCAAAAGACCCTTTATATAAGTCAGGCACTCTTGGAAAATATACGATCTTAGTTCAACCAGCGTCAAAAGGTGCAGTTACCGGCTAGTCATATCACGTCCCATGGTCATTGGTAGAGTAAGCGGTTTATTATCTTCAGTTTCTATCATCCATCCAGCTAACAAATGTCTCATTTCGGAAATTATTGAAGCGTTTAAAGGGTCAAAAGCTACATTGTGTAGTTCCCAAGGGTCCTTTTTTAAATCGTAAAGTTCATCTACATTTCCGGCTCCCCCATCTGTCCCCGAAGATAGAGTAGCTCCATATGCCATAGGGTCAGTGATATATTTCCAGACATTTGACCAAAAAATATGTTTCTTATTTGTTTGGACATTTTATCCAAATGCTTCATTGTAAAAGAAGAGCCTCCAGCTCCGTATTCCGAAAATGTAACAGTTCTTGGTTTGGCGTCTGTAACAATTGGCAACGGTTTACCATGAAAGGCATTAATACGTTCTTTAGTTACTTTGTGTTTTTTGATAGTTGAAGCCGTATCCCAGTCCGTGAGATCGGACTCAAAATTATTTATCTGTTGTAACTGAAGAAGCGTTGGAAGGATGTCTATGGTATTGGCCATGGATTCATCCACAATTCCTTGAGGTACTCCTCCTGAAGGCCAAGAAATCACAAGCGGAACCCTAACCAAGCAGTCATAAAACAATCCTCCTTTTACTGACATTCCATGTTCTCCCATAAAATCTCCATGGTCAGACGTAAATACAATTATTGTATTTCTTCGTAGATCTAAATCATCTAAAGATAGAAGTATCCGACCTATACCATCATCCAAAAACCTAATCATTGAGTAATAGGTAGCTATTAAGCCTTTTTTGTGTTGTTCTTTATCAAAATCCTGTCTCATTATTTTTGCAAGAACTCTGTTTCTTTCAGGAGATGTACCATCGGTGAACTCATCAACTCTTTGAGGTGGTAAAGTTATTTCGTTTATCGGAAACTGGTTGAAATATTCCCTTGGAGATTCGTAGGGCTCGTGAGGATCGGGAAAGGAAATCATTAAAGCAAATGGTTTTTTATTTACATCAGTGAAAGTGTTATTAAATTTTCCATTTTTGTACCTAGTAAAAAAATCTATAGACTGACTGGCTATAAGTGAGGATGAATAATGTTCTAATGGGTAATCGGAGTATCCGTATGCAATAGTTGGGCTCTGAGCGTTTATTTGCAGGGTTTTTCTAGTTTTATGAGCAAGAGTTATTTGCTCGTCGGAATATCCCCACTCCATTCCTTGAACACCGACATTTTCTCCAGCATAACCACCAGTAGGGAGTCCCGTATGTGAAATTTCACATCTCACATCAAACAACGCCAGGTCATCGCTGTCGGTAAAGCAGTGGTTTTTGCCTATCAATCCTGTAAAATAATTGTTATCCTTCCAAATTTTAAATGCATGATTTGTATTATAATTAGTTGCTTATGAAATTTTTTTTCAGTGACAGGGCAAAGAATATAAAATATCTTCATTAT
>CAZOUJ010000278.1:415-2173 GCA_964582955.1 uncultured bacterium | reverse complement strand
AGGGGCGCTACAAAGTGATGGGGGTTGGTCAGAGGATTGTAAGAGGAGCTGCACATATTGGGGGAGTTTTGGTTATTGATGATCTGGATTCAATTCGATCTGTTTTGGTGGATGTTTATCGACAATTAGATATTCAATGGGACCCTAATACTGTGGGGAGTTTAAATCAAAAAATTCTTGGCGAGAAGAGAACTACAGTTGAAATAGTTAGAGAAGCTATTATTTCTGTCTTTGAGTCTGAATTCGATATTAGAAAAGATGTGTTGTCTAAAAGTGTTGTTGAATTGTCACGTGGTTTAGAGAAATCCCATTCGATTGAAAGATAGCAAGTAAGGAATTCTAGTCTATTGATGTAGAGATTTGACTAATTGGCCAATATCTAATTCCTGTTTGTCCAACTGCGTGAGTTAATGGGACTACCCCCCACCTTCTAGAGTCATTACTGACCTGTCGATTGTCACCTAGAACAAAATATGATTTCGCAGGTACTCGGATATATATACGGTCTTGAGTAAAGTTTTTTTCTATATAGGGTTCCTTAAGAGGAATACCATTAATGCGGACGGTTCCATTTTTCATTTCGACAGTTTCACCAGGTAATCCAATGATCCTTTTGATAAAGCTTCTTGAAGGGATTACAGGGTACTGGAAAACTAAAATGACGCATCTTTTTGGAGGGTCAAATGCAAATAGTATTGTGTCATTAAATTCAATGAAAGGTAATGATTCACCTAGTTTTTTGAAACTAAGCCGAATATAGGAAATCTTATCTATGAAAATCCTATCATTGGGTTTTATAGTAGGTGACATACTTTCACCTTCAACTCTAAAATTCTGAGTAGACATAGAAATACATAAGAAAATGAATATGCCAATCAAAAAAGAGTGAATTAAATCACGGAATAATTTCAATAGACGCCTCGTTTTTGGAGTGTGAATATTTTGAGTATATTATATCCTAGTTAAAAGGTGTAAAGTTAATAAGAGTCGACTCTAAAGGCGAATATTTGTGAAGGATTGGAAATGAATTATGTTTTTAAACTTTGTGTAACTTGTTTAATTGCATTGTTGTCAATAATTTCTATTAGTTGTAATTCTTCGAATAGTGGGTCTGAGAATAAAGGATCTTCAACACCTAATGTTCAATCGAATGAATTAGATCCTGTTGTAAATAATTATTTCAATGAAGGAATAGTATATGAAGAAACTGGATCTGAAAATGGAATTTATGTAGTTGGTGAAGGTTCTATAAAAGTAAAACCTGATATTGCTGTAGTGAATTTGGGGATACAAGTAGAGCGTCGAACTGCTAGTCGTGCTCGAAAAGAGGCTTCTGAAAACATGCAGCAACTGATGGATGCGATTCAGGTGGTTGAAGTAGAGGACAAAGATATTCAAACGAGTTATTTTAATATTAGTCCTAGGTATGATTGGATTGAAGAAAAAGATGAAAATGGAAGAAAAATTTCCCGACAGGTGTTGGTTGGATATACTGTTTCAAATAATGTGAATGTAACTATAAGAAATTTGGATAATGTCAGTAAAGTGATCGACTCTGCAGCTGAGGCATCTGGTGATACCATTAGGATTAATAATGTCTATTTCCGTGTTGAAAATACAGAAGAACATGAAGCTGAATTAAGGGAATTAGCATATATGGATGCCCTGGTTAAGGCTAAGCATTATTCATCGATGGCTGCTGTGGAACTAGGTGAAGTAATCATGATTACAGAAGTTAATATGTCAGTTGCGCCAGTC
>CAZOUJ010000278.1:0-394 GCA_964582955.1 uncultured bacterium | reverse complement strand
AATTAAGTAATTTTTGATATTGAATATTATTTGTTGGAGTATTTATTAATGCACCCAGACGAATCTTATATGGCTTTAGCTTTGAAATGTGCTGCAAGTGTTAAAGGTTTGACAAGTCCTAACCCTCCGGTTGGTGCGGTTTTGGTTAATAATAATCGTGTGGTTTCAAAAGGGTCCACACAGCCAGCAGGAGGCCCTCATGCTGAGATTCAGGCAATTCAGTCTGCTGGAAATCAAGTGCATGGTGGAATTTTGTACGTTACTTTGGAGCCATGTTGTCATTATGGAAGAACTCCTCCATGTACTGAGGCGATTATTTCGGCAGGTATTAACGAAGTACATATTGCAACCAGTGATCCAAATCCAATGGTGTCTTCAAAAGGCATTAAACGAC
>CAZOUJ010000277.1:0-2175 GCA_964582955.1 uncultured bacterium | reverse complement strand
CACCAGGGAACCACGTTATAAAGCAAGATGGGCACATCGCACTCTGCATGGATTTCATGAAAATGTCTGACCATAGCATCATCATCAGGCCTGAAAAGGTAATGAGGTGGTGTGATCTGAAGAGCGGTAACGTCTAGGTGCCTTACACTTTGTCCACGCGCCGCCACCTCGTCAGTAGAGTTAGCAATAATTCCAGCTACTAGAGGTACCCGGTTGTCTATGGCCTCGGAAGTAGTTTGAATCATATCGACATATTCGTTCCTGTCCAGAGCATGACCTTCTCCAGTACTACCGCCCGCAGCTAAACCATGGACGCCATTTTCAATCAACCAGTCAACTTGCGGCTTGATCAAAGATAGGTCAACATCTCCTTCTTCCGAAAATGGCGTTGTGAAGGGAGCTACCACTCCTCTTAATTCACTCATGATTGTCTCCTGTTCATTTCTAGTGCTTTATGCAACTCAATGGTTATGAGAATTTTCTTAATATAAATTTAGATTAGATACTACCTTGAATTATTCATCAATATATTACTGTGAAGGGAAACCCTCAATTATGAAGAATTACCAGCATAAAAAATTATGTGGTTTCTCCAATTCACGGTTGTGAACAATGTCATCAACTGATAAATCAAAGCTAAAGTGAAGTCTTTTCAAAATCATCACTACAGAATCTTACCGTTGGGAGAAATTATGAGAAATAGTCTCATCGGCCCAATCTTTTCCAATCAATCTAAATAGTGACAGCCAGAAAGAATATTTTTAAAAGAAGAAATAGAAGAATTTAAAGATCTAGAAATCATTATTGGAGAAAACAGGAGCATCCACATACCTGCATTGGGTTGAGTATAGTAACGTTTCAATGGTTGCTACAATTTTCGAAATAATTGTCACTCTGGCTAAAGTGCCTTACATGTTCAAAAAAATTTCTTTTGAATTGGGAATTTCCGATCTGGTTTCACAAGTGTTTGTTTCTGCATGCATTGGAGTACTGGCATTCAAGATTGTATATTTGATGTGAACATAGAAACAAGGCTGTGAACAAATTTTTACTTCCCCCAATTACTGGGCACTTTTCGTTGCGTGATCGCTGGCTCCTCGTTTCCATCATAGTCGGGAAGGAGCGGTTTAAGGCTAGGGTAATCGGCTAGAAGATTCTGCAGTTGCAAAGATCCCAGTCGAAGCCTGAAATCTAAATTTTTGCGGAAACCTGCACGTATCCTTTCAGACATCCTTCTATAATTTATCAAGTACCATAGGGTCAAAACGGTGCGTCGCTGGTCTGTCCGATTGCTGTGGGCAGAGTGCAGCAGACGTGCATCACCGATAACCAGATCGCCTGCTCTGACAGGCACATCTATTTCATTGGCATGCACAGCAAAAAGTGGATTTGAGTAATCCTTGGTCGTGCGAATGGCAGAATTGTGACCAGCGCCTACTTGATCGTGCAGGTCAAAACGGCGCTTGTGAGATTCGGGAATAAGCCGCAAACAACCATTTTCTGCAGTAGTGTCTGTCAAATAGTACATCAGGAACAATTGGTGCGGTGTGGGACTCACAGATTCTGGATCTTCCCAAAAAATCCAATCCTGATGAAAGTAAAGTGGTGGTGCACCCCCTTCCTTGGCGAGTACATAACCGCTCCAAAATCGAGGATTCTGAAATCCAAGAAGATTCAGTGCATTGAGCGAGGCTGACCAAGTGATGAGGTTAAGCACAACCGGATCGGAATAACTGATCGTAACATGAGCACCTTGGTTGGTTATGTCATCTGTTTGTTTGAGCATGCTGTCCGATACTTTGCGCAGATTGTTTAATAGCTCTTCAGTTAAGATGTTCTCGAAGATACAAAAGCCTTTAGCAATCAACTGGTTAATTTTTTCTTTCATACGTACTTTGAGGGACAGTAATATTTTTGTTTTCCAGCGTAAAATGAACCTGATTTCTTCATTAACTCATTTCAGCCTGAATTATTCATTTACTCATTATAGCTAACAAAAACTCAACAGATTTTTCCAGGAATTGCCTGCTCAAAGAATTATGTGCTGCTCCGCTTAACCGGTGCGAAAGAGGCCATCATCTGATGAATCCAAACGGAAATTGGGGCCATTCCAGACCATCATGGCAGAATTAGAACTGTGGGCATTCATAATGAGCAATAGATCCATCAGACAAT
>CAZOUJ010000276.1:1907-2179 GCA_964582955.1 uncultured bacterium | reverse complement strand
GAATAGGTTACCGCCAGTCTACTTTGAGTCCATGCATAGGTTCTTTCTCCGTCAACATTGATAATCCCAGAAGCAATTGATGTCCAATCACTTTCCACATTCACATCAATACTGTCTGGATCGGATTCTTCATTGGCATAGTATAGGTCAACCGATCCGACACCTCCACCAAAAGATTCCCATACAATACTATCGGTTTGACCCGTATAAAATGTTTGCCCGCCATTTGGATAAGTAATAACCAATACATCATCAGCAGATCCTGAAATACC
>CAZOUJ010000276.1:0-1821 GCA_964582955.1 uncultured bacterium | reverse complement strand
TTCTAGATAATCTTCTCTGGATAAAAAAACACCAGTACCGCCAGTACCATGAATATTGAAACGAGGCATCACATAAGGAATGCTGCCAAATTTTGTCATTAAAAAAATTTTATTGGTATCTATGGTACTGTAATACGTACCGCTTCCAGGAATTGCAACCATTCCTTCCGGATAGCCCAAGGTATCATCTGCACCATAAAGTTCCTCAGGTGATGGGAGCAAGAATTTGAATAATGTATCCACATAGGCAACCACTGTATCTGTTCCAGAACCATTTGTTTTTACAAGATAAGGGAGACGGTCTACGCACTCCGAATAATCGGACATAACATTGAATATATATATTTCACTGCTGTCAAGGTTTAAATCTGAACACCTGGCAACAATATATACACTATCGGTTGTGGAATCTGCAAGTCCCAGGGTAGATAATGTATCAACATAATTCTTCAAAAGTTCAGGGGTTTTGCCAACTGGAAAAGTTTCCAGGTTGCTCATCAGCACAGATAGTTCCGCGCCAAAAGGGAAAGAATTGGTTATTGTGGTTATCATATCAGAATGAATGAGAGAATTACGAATTTAATATAGAGTATCATATTCACCAAAATCGCTCTCCGAGCCAATACCACCCAAAAAGGTCATGGGTACAAGCAGCAATGCGAAAGGAATGGTGACTATAAATCCTCCCTGAATAGCTTTTCCTTCCACCAATGCTCCTCGCCCTTCAACCTTTACTTCTGGATCAATGACCAACTGCACTGGGTTTGATCCCAATAATCCAATGATAGAGGCACAGGTGTCACAAGGTGGTGTTAATACATCATAGGATGGTAAAGTATCATCTACACTATCATAAATCGTAATACGGGTTCCATGTTTATCCAAGCCAATTATTGTCAGGGCAGTATCCCAAGGCATTGCATCATCCGGTATGCGCGCAAGGGTATCCACATTGATGGATACATACGTCAGTTCACCAAGTGAATTATACCCTTTAAAATCCAATTTCATGCGAATAGGCAAAGGTATTTGACTCTTCATTGTTATTTCAAAAAGCGCTTCCGTGGGAATTGCTCCCGTCAATCCTGGAGGGAACTCCTGCACTGTGGAATCAGTAGGCAACAGCATAAACAAATCCGCTTCCAAAAGAGAGAAAGAAAGTAATTCCATCTGCATTCTCATGTTAAACCCACCAAATGATGATCCATCAAGGGGAATGCTTGTTTTTTGTTCCACGAAACCTATATCAAAGTCCAGATCAAAGCTGTTAAGGGGGGTATTTGTATTGGGGTAGCCTGGAGCAGCTATTGAATAGCCGCGCATATCAAACGTTTTATCTACGGGGCTCCCCCTTTTAAGAACTGTATCAATCTTCACAGAGTCACCGCCTTCATCAGGTGCAAAGTTTTTAAAATTCATTAGAAATTTCAAGTCGAAAGGCAATGTACTTTCCAATCCAGTGATATGCACTCTGTTTTCATTATATAAAGCACCAATCTCCCTCAGCTGACATCGAAATATCTCCATCTTACTGATACCCGATTCAGACATATCCATTTCCGGGAAATCAAGACTGGGAATTGTTACTATATCCGAAAGAGAATAATTACTCGTGGTTATGTCAATACTGTCATACCCGGCGACCACCAATTGAACAGAAAAATCAACAAATAATGATTGTGAAGGGGGAATGACAACAAATTCTGATTCCGGGGAAGCCAATAGTAAACTCGTAGCTACATTCATAACCGGACAAAGGCCCTTGCCAGATAAATCAGTAGTATCCGCATAAGATTGGCCATACGACAATATAGGCTGTCG
>CAZOUJ010000275.1:0-2188 GCA_964582955.1 uncultured bacterium | reverse complement strand
CAACCTGCCAGGGAATGTATTAGAAGTGATCACCCATATTGGAACCCTTTTTAGTATCATATTCGTTTTTTGGAAAGAATTAATTTCAATTTTAAAAACAATTCAAAATTCTGCTACAAAAATATATATTTTATTATTATTTATCGGCACTCTCCCAGCGTTAGTAATCGGATTAGGCGGTAAAAATATTATTTCTGGCTTTTTTGACTCAATTTATGTTGTCGGAGGCGCATTATTATTTACGGGCATTATTTTATTGGCCACTCAAAAGTTATCGTTTAATAATAAACAACTGAATTGGAAAAAAAGCCTTGCCATTGGTATCGCTCAAGCCATTGCAATTATTCCTGGTATTTCCCGCTCCGGGATGACGATTTGCACTAGTTTGGCTTTAGGAATCTCTGGAAAAGATGCGGCAAAATTTTCATTTCTTTTAGCAATACCTGCTATTTCAGGAGCAGGTTTATTGATAGCTTTGGATATGAAAGGTGGACCTATTTCGATCCCAATAACACAATTAATAGCTGCTTTTATCAGTTCATTTTCTGTCGGGTATATTTCTTTAAAATGGTTATTAGGTTTATTAGAAAGTGGTAAGTTTCATCGCTTTGGTTATTATTGTATAACCGTTGGGTTGATTACATTCTTCATGGGTTAAAATGGTAAGATATAAAATAAATAATACTCCCTTTAACAAATCAATTCAGTTATTAGAAAAAGGTAACATAAATCCCATATATTTTTTAATGGGAGAGGATCAATACCTCCAACAATTATTTTCTGACAGATTAGCAAATATCTTATTTAATAATGAGCCCATTCAAAAGACGATGCTTATACCAGATGAAATGAAATCAAATGATATTATTGATCATTTAACTTCTGCTGATTTATTCAGCAGTAAAAAACTTTTTTTACTCCGTAGTCCATCTACTCTAAAAGGAAAATCTAGAGATGAATTACTTGAATATTGTAGAAATCCTATCGATGGTCATTTCCTTATTATCATACAGGATGAGTATGGTGCACGTAATAAATTTTTAGCATCTTTAATCGAGATAGTAAATTCAATTTCATGTTCTACACCATTCCATAATGAAATGATTGATTGGGCAAAAAATTTCTTTCAAGAGAATGATGTCAATAATGTACCACTTGAGATTTTAAAATCTGTAATTGAAATTGCGGGAGATTCACTTAACCATTTAAAAAATGAAATTGATAAAATTGCAATTTCATCAGAATCAAATAATGAAATAAAAAAGTCCGATATTGAAAAATTTTCAGGATGGAAAAGAAAATTTCGACAATTAGAATTTTTAAATTATTTGGGCCAAAAAAAACTGAAAGAAACTATGCAAATCGGTCGTGCATTGGTATCACAAGATATATCCATGATAAACTTAATATACCCACTCACTGAATTTTTTCAGGAGTTATTATTTTTTAAGATTTCCAAGGGAACAAATAGCCTAAAAAAAGGTTACACCAGATTATCACCTAGTGTGAATAAGCAGTTACCTAATTATGCAAAACGATATACAAGTAAAGAAATCATTCTTGCACTCAAACGATTGGCCCGGATTGATCGACGACTGAAAACGTCACGGATTAAAGATGAATCAGCTATCACCGAATTTGTCTATGCAACCCTTAGCAATGGATAATCAATTCCGTTATACGGATGAGGAATTAATCGCACGTTTCCAGGAAGGTGATGAACAGGCTTACACTGAGTTAGTAAACCGCTACCGAGATAAACTCATAACATTTGTTTATCGTTTTGTGAATGAATTTGAAAAAGCAGAGGATATTGTCCAGGATGCATTGTTTAAATTGTATACCCATAAGCATTATTATCGGAATATTGCCAAATTTTCCACTTGGATTTATACAATAGCTGGGAACTTAGCTAAAACGGAATTACGAAAGAAAAAGCAACGCAAAGAAACAAGTATCAGTCAAATGGGGCCTGAAGATCGTGATTATGAACTTCCATCTGTTGCGCCTGAAACGGATGAGAAAGCTCAAAGTGAATACTTTGAGAAAAGAATACAAACTGCAATCCAAAAACTTCCGCTTCATTTTAGAACAGTAATTATCCTACGAGATATTCAGGAACTTTCATATGAAGAGATTAGTAATATAGTTGATGTTCCACTGGGAACCGTAAAATCCCGAATTAATC
>CAZOUJ010000274.1:0-2196 GCA_964582955.1 uncultured bacterium | reverse complement strand
TGTATAGGTGTGCAGGTAATCTTGAATTAGCTGTGGTATCAACAGACCTATCATTCAATGGATGAATCTTATCATCAACAGTGAATGTCCAGGTTCCACCATTAACACCGTCCACTGAAACAGACCAGTTATAGGTCCCCCCTGGCTCAAACGTTTCAAACAGCACGTTATTTGGGTATTGAAAAGTTTCGGTTTTATTTATACCTGGGCCACTTATTGTAACTTCCGCACTTACATGAGAGTAATCTTTTTTGTAAGGATAATTCCAGGCCAGGCCATATTCCATGGGCAGATCAACTGTGCCATTGCTGGGTATGGGTACACTGGGATAAGGATAGCGATATCCTGGGATCCAATAAACTGAATCACCATACTCATAGGCACCTATATCGGGTGCATCACCAATAAACTTTCGGTTTTGACTAGGGAAAGACGGTGGATGATTAAAGTCTTTATCTGTTCCATCATTGATACCTTCAATGACAACACCACCATCAATTAAAGCAGATCCCTTTTTCGGGCGAAAATCATAATTCTGAACATTGTTTTTCCATGGGTTTTCACCAAAGGAGTTCAATAAAGTTTCCTCAGACTTAGCACGTTCTTTTAACCAGGGATCCGCTAAGTTGTGCGCGGCATGACTCCAATTGAATCCACCACCGTGCCGAAAACCCCAGGAAATCCAATTACCAGCTGAGACCAATGAATCTGCTACTGTAAGTTGCTTGTTCACATCTTTACAAGCCGCTACATTGACACAATCCATGCCATTCTCAGAAACAGTATTCAAAAGTTTTGAATTGACATTTCCTGGCTCAAAAGGTCCCGTTCTATCAGGTCCGCAATATTTTATTGAAGTAAGACTGATATCTTGATTACTATTATCATATGCCAAAAGATGTATGGCATCATGATAATCCCCTTTCAATCGGAATCCCCTTCGGTTTCCTATAGAAACAACATGATGGGCATCGGCATAAGTTCCACCGCACATACTGTTCCATCGAACACCATTTAGGTCAGGTCCATTAATTATCCATGTATATCTGGTCGTAGAAGAATCTGCGCTTGCACCATTTCTTTGGACTCCACTGCCATCTATTAATTCATATAAATTCTCTAGTCTGCTATACTCCACCAAAGATCGATATCCTGGGGTGATCCCAGCGCCAAAGACATCCTTCACAGTTACATAGCGCCACACACTTGTCCCGTGTATTAAATCTCCCCCACTATAAGATCCCCGAAAGTTCGAAGCGGTATTAGGATAATTGGCGGTACCTCTGAACCAGTCGGTGTTTTGAAATAGCACATTTTCAACGAGCGGATACATGTTAGCATGAAATGTCCAAGGCGAACTATTGTTCATATTTTCAAAAACACAATTCCTAAGAACACCGTATTCACCTCTATATATTTTGTTCCCTTCATTGGCCTTCATATCAACACTAAAGGAAAACTTAGAGTCCTCTACAACAAAGTGATCACATTGGATTGTATTGATTGAACCAGAAAAAAAATGGAGATTTCTAAACTCCATCTGATTGCAGTCTTTCAATGAAACCATAACTTTTCCGGTTCTAATGCGAACATTAGAAGAGGTGGGTATATAGCCCGGACTCGGATAAAGATATAAAGTACTAGTACCTGGGTCGAATGACCATTCCTCTAAAGTATCCAAGTCCGCAAGCGTTCCAGGTTGATATCCTAAATCATTTCTTACAGGCGAATAAAGGCCTAAATCGAAAACTGTACCAGGTTCAGGGTTATTCGGGTTACCCGTTGTTGGATCTGTTGGATTTTTAAAATTAACCGGCATGGACATGATCATATAACGGCCATTTACAAATACACTATAAATAGAATCCACTGGCATAAGATTGTTTTGAGAAAGTGAGCCAAGATCTATAACAGTCTTATAAATACTATGACCTTCATGGTTATAGGGCTGCCATTGGGCATCCAAAGAGATAGTCCCATCAATCATAACATTGTGATCAGGATATCCTTCTATCTTAACATCATTTAATTCAAATCTCTTTATATACTCTGAATATCGTCCTTCTTTTATAAGGACTCGATCGCCAGGTTTTGCATCATCAAGGGCACTATTGATCGTAGGATAGGGACAGCTTTCTGTACCATCGGGTGCATTACAATCGTTTGATGAAAACTTTAGTATCACATCAACATTTT
>CAZOUJ010000273.1:0-2230 GCA_964582955.1 uncultured bacterium | reverse complement strand
AGTACCATCTTCTTGGTCTGAATAAACTCTCCTGCCTGTATCTGGTAGATGTAGACCCCAGCGCTCACAGGTCTGCCCATGTTGTCTGTAGCATCCCATCTGGTTGACTTATAGCCTGGTTCCTGCTGAGCATTGACCAAGTTAATTATCTCTTTACCTAACAAATCGTATATAGTGAGAACTACAAAAGACTGTTCAGGAAGTTCATACCTCAATATTGTTGTAGGATTGAAGGGATTCGGGAAGTTCTGGTGAATTGCAAATGTCAGAGGTATGGCCTCTTTTCTTTGCAAATAAACATATTCAAAGGCGGGCATAACAAGTTCACCGTCGCGATCAAGAATAAAGTCTTCGCCGGTCTCTGAAGTTAGAACCCAGTTCATATGTTCCCCTGCATCAATAGAAATACTATAGTCAACTCCTACACTTTCTTCTGTATGCATTAATTTGATTTCGCCATGTTCCTTAACCACTCTCACGTCTCCATCAAACCTGGCATCAAAAGCTCCAGAAGGTGGTTGAGGGGGCAAACTGTAGCTCATCAATTCCTCGTCCGGGATCTCAATACCAAAGAATAAATCCATCCCGTTGAAGCTTATCCTGTTTGCTGTGAGTGTACGGTCGATAAAAGTAATATCTGTTCTGGCACTAACGCTGTTGGATAGAGTAATCACACCACTAGAATAAGCGTTGAGCCAGTATCCATTTCCATTAATGATTTCATCGGCCAGAAAATAGGTTTCATCGAACCCGAACAACGTGCTTGGAACGACGATATTTTCTGGGTCAATAACTGCAGACAATGGGACCGTCCCAGTAATACCTGCTATGATATTCCAGCCCTGTGATAGGTTGATATGAAGCTCATCCATTCCAAATCCATAAACAACCGGGTCTGAATCTTCTTCAAAAAAGAGCCAGTAACCATTGCCCGGAACAATGTCCTCAGATAGATAGTAGGTGCCATCGAACCCAAACAATGAATTAACCGCAGATCCGGAAAATAACTCTGTGTATACTGGATCATCTCTTCCAAGGGATAGTCCAACCAAATTCCATCTCAGATTGATTTCCATTAGATTCACCGCGTATGAAACGGACATTGATGGATCACTCTCATTGCCATTAAAATCAGTTGCAGTAGAATAGTATGAGTCTCCGACATTAAATGGACCATCGCTATCAACATATTCTGTTTCTATGGAAAAACCTAAAACTGAATTATTCTTGTACACGCTATAGTACTGGAAATCTTCAGTTTCAATTTCATTCCATGATACCCTATTATAACCGGTGCCGGCTAAGCCTGTGAATCCAGATGGGATCTCTGGAATCAAATTATCAACAGAATATCCTTGTGCAGAATCACTTGCCCAGTTCCCCTCATCCATATTAGCGACTACTCTGAATGTAGTGATGCCTAAATCAGACTCAGTAGAGTCCTGAAGGGTGTTCGCTTCAACAGTATATGAATCAGCTCCATAGGCGGCAAAATTTGAGTGTCCGACCCAGACACTGTCATCAAGCCGTTCAACCTGGTACGACTCTAATCGCAGGGTATCTGTGTCGTAATAGCTTCCGGTAAATGTAATGTAAACCCAACCTCCATTATCATTAGGAATGTCTGATATATCCGTGATAACCGGTTCTCCGTCTGCCTCATCACCCAGGTCAATCGTGAACGTTTGCCAACCGCCAATACTCTCGGACGAACCACCAAATTCATCGTTAGCACTCACCTGCCAATAATAGGTCGTATTATTTTCTAGGGGATGTTCAAAGGCATAGGATGTGTCCGTACCCGCATCTAGGGTTGTCTGGTCTGGAATCGTACTCCCAAAATCTATTGTATAATACACATTGTCCATAGTGTCAGGGTCAAACGCAGGGTCCCATTGCAGGATCGGTTCCAGATTTGCAACAACCTCTCCATCAGCGGGGAAGACAAGCGCAAAGGGTGCCGGAGGAGTATTTATAAATTCTAATACTGTCATATCAAAGACTATTGTTTCGTCTATCATATATTCAATATCTCTCACATGAACATTGACCGAATAATCACCCGGTTCGTGCCCCTCTGAGTTCAGCACCACATCAATATTCTGGACATTTCCCGAAGGGAGCGAACCTTCCATGGGGGACAGTGTTAGCCAATCAGCGCCACCAACTCCCTGGATACGTGCGTTATCAAATCCCCAATAGTATCCCCAGTTACCATCGCAGTCATAAT
>CAZOUJ010000272.1:0-2248 GCA_964582955.1 uncultured bacterium | reverse complement strand
AAGAACAATTGATGAAGTTGAACAGTTTACAGTTTGAGTTGTAGGGTATGTACTACCATCATTAATTGTAAACGTTCCATCATTATTAAAATCAACATTTAATTTGATACCCCAACGTTTAAGAAGCCAGGGAGCAACTAAAGGTTGTGTTAGTGAGGTAATTGTATCACCTGGAGCAAAAGTTTTATATGGGAGCGTAAATAATCGGTTAGCACTACTTGGCCATGATACAGTCAGAGTATGTGATGATACACTATCTGCAATACCGGAAGAATCTCTAGCAATAAAATCCCACTCACTCCAAATAAAGTTAACCTCCCAATTCGCTTCGATATTCTGAGCAAACACTGGGTTTGCCAAAAGGACTGGGAAAACTAGTTTTAGCACTCTTTTCATTTTGATTCCTCCAACAGGGCTGATTATTCAAAAACTTAGAGAATTAAACCAATTGATTCAAAGGAATTTAATTCCATTGTAATTTTTGCAACCTAGATGACTTCAGCGTCACTTAGACAACTTTATTGCTTGATTTGGAATCCCCTAATCCGCTATACAATCTAATGAAAAATCTTTATTTCAGAAACAATATCTTCTTAGGTTGGATGAATGCTCCCCCCCTAACAGACAAAAGTAGACGCCGGCGTTAACAGATTTGCCTAATTCATCAGTCCCGTCCCAAATAATCATCTGATTCCCAGGATTTTGTAAATGATTTACAAGAGTTTTTATCTTCTTACCTAAGATATCATTATTACTGATTTTTACGTCTATATCTTGAGGGAGCTCGTATCTAATTGAAGTGCTTGGTATGAAAGAGTTTGGATAATGATAACTCATTGTGTAATCATTTGAGAGTTTAGAGTCCATCCTGTTAAATAGTTTGTCTGAAGAGACGACCCTGTCTTTAAAAACTAGATACTCTATAGATATAAGAGTATCTATACCATCTGAAATTCCAGAATTGTCCACCACAACAGTCTTACTGTTGAAATGAGAGATGGAGTAATTGTTATACTTTTGCTGAAATATAACTGAGTCAACTCCCGCTCCTCCCTGAATGAAGTTGTTTCCGCGATTACCAATCAGTCTATTACCTTCACCATTTCCAATAATATTGGCATTTGCTGATCCATTAAGCCTTACTCTAAGTAAATACTGCGATTTATGGGTATATGGCAATTGCTTATTAAATGCGATTGAAAATGTCCCATTAAAAGATGAGTCAATCCAGGCTTCATACTTAAGAAAAGGAGTGAAAAACATTTCTATCATTGCCAAGCCTTCGGGATCTTGTGACTCTATTTCAAAACGATCATTAGCAATATACAATCCCCACATACCTCTATCGGGATTTTCCTGCCAAGCACCCCATAAACCATAATAGCTGTCAATTACTGATGCAAGGTACTCCTGCGTCAGGCTGTTTTCATGATCAAGTTCCTTGACCCAATCCATTATATCTTGATTATTGGTTGCACTCAGAGGCCATATATGGTAATCGTTGGACATTGCATGAATTGTTGCTTTTCGGATTTCCATCTGATATTCAGGCAGGACTCCAAGCATTGAGTTGTGGCCATCAACACCTATACCAGTATCGTGGACCAGATGGAGAATTTCTTCAAAAGTTGCGTCTCTGTGACCTTCATAAATATTGTTCATATACCAATCTGAGCCTTCAACTGCTAACTCTTCCTCAAATAGCCATTGCCCTGGCAAATCAGGTTCGTTTGAACCATCGTCTCTTCCATTGAGCAAGAGTAGAGTCGCCTCATTATCCGCCATAGCATTTGCAATAACACATTTATCATGACCATATTTTGATCCGGGAAAATCTGTAAGAAAATGATCAAGAACATTCCTTGCTCTTATTATTTGAGCCTGTCTTATTCTATCCTGAGCTACGATATGATTTGCACCACCATTAGTTGCGGCTAACTTTGTATAGCGAACAAACCCGTATCGATCCCATTTAGAATTAACCCTATTTGGCAAAGGAACGATACCTGACTCAGATAGACTAATATTTATATCATCAGGTAAAGTTTGGCTGATGGCATATACCGAAAAGGAAAATGTAAGTAAAAAGGATTTCAAAAAATCCTTTTAGTCCTGAAACAGTAATTACAGAATTTTGGGAACGTAATTGTATATCGACCGTGGCGGACGATCTGTGCTTTTTTGCTGTACACGCTCAGGTAGAGTCACTTCTTCCTGTTTTATTTTACCATAATCGATCAGACTTAGG
>CAZOUJ010000271.1:0-2260 GCA_964582955.1 uncultured bacterium | reverse complement strand
GTTTTCTTACAGAATCTAAAACAACTGGTGTTCCCCAATCAAATTTTAGAGTGTCAACTTCTGCACCCAAACGCTGTGCCACATCTTCCATACGTGTACCGAAAACCCCATTGATTAGTATCAACACTTGGTCACCCTGTTCTATCAAATTTACAAAACAGGTTTCCATTCCGGCAGACCCTGTACCTGAAATGGGAACCGTTAATTGGTTCTCAGTCTGAATCATTTTTCTAATATAGATTTTAATATCATCCATGAGAGCAATAAACTCTGGATCTAAATGCCCTAAAGTTGGTTTAGACAAGGCTTGGTAAACGGAATCTGAAACACATGAAGGTCCCGGCCCCATTAGTAGAGGTTTAACAATTGAATTTAATTTATTCTGCATAATATTCTCATTTTAGTTCGGTTAATATTTCTTGTTTTATTTCATTTAGCCAGGAAACTTTTTTTCTACTTCGTGGCTTATTTTCACAATGGGTATTTTTCGGACAACTATTACTGCGAGGACAGATTATTTGTGGATGGATTTCCAGTCCATCAGCAACCCAGGATATATTTAATATTTTTGATACCAATTTAATGGGTTCCTGAATGGAATTGGGTATGGGCGAACCTTGATCTGCACTGAAATAAAAGTCCCTGATTTCTTCGCAGAGACCACTGCTATCCACTCCCTGTGTATTGAGGGCTGGGATAAGATCAATCCCTATAGAAACAACATGAGAGTTCTTTGCGGCATCTTTGATGCGCTGGGAAACACAGGAATATAAGCGCATATACTCACCGGATATTAATAGTGACAATTGATTCACCGGTTTCTGCATCTGAGGTTTATCAAGAAGTCGAAATACAGCCCACTGCCGACAGGGATCAACCCCCATGCGCATATTTCCCCAGGGCATGGGAATTCCATTGCCGCGATACACCGCCCTTAGAAATCCCGGATGGAAGGCATCAAAATAATGCCAATGTTTGTAGGGAGAAACACAGGTCATGCGCCGCATATAGACGCCGGCAGTAATATCAATTTTCTCAAAGGCATTGATGTTATGGGCTTCCCGGGCTAAATAATGCCGGAAAGGCTGGCGAGGACATAAAAGTGCTCCGGCAAAAAAGCTGCACTCGAAATTTCGCCAGGCGTTGAGAATATCAGATTGGCTCACTTTATCATCGGTCTGACTATCAGGCTGAGGAGACCCTCCCAGCTCCCCGCCAGTAGCATGGCTAGAAACCAAGCCATCACCATTATGGAGGACTTTATGTCCGAGGTAAGCAGATAGATCATACTTCATCCTGCGCGGTTCATGTTCCAATTGGCGATTTAGGACAACCGTATTGGGCGGTTCAAAAAATGACCTAAAAAGTGTGCGGATTTCATGACCTGAATCATTTTCAGTAACAAAAGGAGGACGATCAAAATATTTCACCTTTAATCCCACTTTTTTATACAAGTCTAAAATATCCCTGATGCTGAGAGGAAAGCGCTTCAGCCCAATTTCCTCTGCAGATCGTTCAATATCTGGAAATTGGTTTTGATGTTTTTCCTGATAGGAGCGAATGAGCACATGGGCAAATTGTCTTCCGGTGGTACCGGTTTGAGATAATAATTCCGGAATTGAAGTTTGTAATAAATTATCAGAAAAAAGAAATTTGGGCTCCAACGAAAATATTGGCAGTCCTTCCATTTTATCATAAATATTCACAACTTCATGAGATAGGTTGTCATCCAGAAACCAATTAATATCCTTCTGAAATATTTCCGAAAATAGTTTAAGTAATTCTTCAGATGGGACTCGCTTCCCTGTTTCAATGAGGGATAAATACGATACAGATGGAGCGGAATGAACATCAATTTGAATACAGCGAACCGATAAATCTTCTAAGGTCAGTCCGCTTTGTTTGCGCAAACCCCGAATTTTACTTCCTAAAAAGTGTGCATTCCTGTTGAGAGTAGATTGAATTTTCATTATTTGTAAATTTTACATTGTCAATTTTCTACTGTAAAATTTAATTAGATTCAGATTAATGTTCATAGTATTTTTTCTATTATAATTTTTACATAAATATGGACAAATTGGAGAACTTATTATGGAGACAGCAGAAATAACATTGAAAAATACCTTAGAAGTAAAAGGCCAGATATCTGATGGGTTTGCTGAAATCCTCACTGAGGATGCCCTGCAATTTGTTTCCAAACTCCATAAGCATTTTAATCCAGCCAGGGTGAAATTATTGCAAAATCGAAAAAGCAGACAAC
>CAZOUJ010000270.1:1740-2265 GCA_964582955.1 uncultured bacterium | reverse complement strand
TTGTTAATGCGTCTACTGCGGATGGATACAATCCATATCGGGTTGTGCGCGATGGGTTTGATTGGGATATAATTGATCCTAATAACGCCTGGGCATACATTGGATATTGGGGTGACCATCAAATTATTTATCTCTTAAAACTTTTAGAGGCTTCACACAAATATCATCCCGGGAAACTCCTTTCATTATTAAATAAGGAGATTTACACCTACGCAAATATTCCTTATAAGATCAAACCTTACTCGGAAATTATAGAAGACCATTATAACACGGTTGATTTTGATTTTGAACTCAACCAACACATTAATGAACGAGTAAAAAAAATCGGAACGGATGAAAAGCTTGTTCAAGGCCCCAGCGGAAATATATACTACGTTTCATTGCTCGAGAAACTTTTGGTTCCTATGCTAGTGAAGTTTTCCAACTATATCCCCCAAGCGGGTATTTGGATGAACACCCAGCGCCCGGAATGGAATGATGCAAATAACGCCCTGATCGGGAACGGCACATCAATGGTTTCCTTAT
>CAZOUJ010000270.1:0-1683 GCA_964582955.1 uncultured bacterium | reverse complement strand
AGAAGGATTACAAAGATCCCGTTCCATTTTATCAAATACCATCTCTCATCGAGATCGTAAAATAATTACTGACGTATTATCCACAGCAGGATCAGAACATAGAACCAATGTTTACTCAAACGGATTCTCAGGCGAGAAAAACCCATTATATGTATTAGACTTAAAAAAATTCTTTGAGATCAGCTTAATTCATATTGATCATACTATACAATCGAATGAACGCGAAGATCGTTTGTTCAACGCATATAATCTGGTCAAGTTTGGTAAAAATGACGGTATTTCTATCCGTTACCTATATGAGATGTTAGAAGGACAGGTGTCCATTCTAAGCTCAAAATATTTAAAACCGGAAAAAGCTTTGGTTTTATTAAGAGCTCTCCGATCTAGTTCATTGTATAGAGAAGATCAACAAAGTTATATTCTTTATCCTAATCGCCGGCTCCCGCATTTCATCGAAAAAAATATAATCCCCAACAAATCAGTAAATAAATCGAAAATATTAAAACAACTCCTACAAGATAAACGTAAAGATTTTATTGAAATTGATGTTGATGGAAAAATTCATTTCAATAATCAATTTAGAAATTCAAGAATATTAAAAGATTCATTAGATCAATTAGGTGTGTACTCAGAAAAAGATATCCAAACCGTATTAAATATTTATGAAGAAATTTTCGATCACCAATCTTTCACCGGACGATCAGGTACCTTTTTCAAGTATGAAGGATTGGGGAGTATTTACTGGCATATGGTCTCAAAACTTTTGCTGGCTGTTAATGAAATTTATTATACTGCTATCACAACACAAGCCGACCAAAAAATCATCGATGAATTAAAAACCATTTACTACGAAATAAAAGACGGGATCGGTGTCCATAAAAATCCAGCACAATACGGAGCGTTCCCGACGGATCCTTATTCACACACACCTGAACATTGCGGCGCCCAACAGCCCGGAATGACAGGTCAAGTAAAAGAAGATTACATTGCCAGATTCGGTGAATTAGGAATGAATGTCAAAAACGGATGCATATCCTTCAGGCCTAACCTATTAAAACAATCAGAATTTCTTACTAAACGTGACGAGTTTAACTTTTACAATATCCATGGGGAAAAAACTACAATTCCATTAGAAAAAAACAGTCTGGCTTTTACCTATATACAGATCCCGATTATTTATACACTATCTGATAAAGATCAAATAACAATCACTTTAAATAATGATGAGAGAAAAACAATCAACGGTTCTGAGCTCAAGCCGGATATTTCACGATCCATTTTTAACCGAACCGGAGAAATTACTAAAATAGAAGTTTCAATAGATCTCGCGCTTATTAACTGATAAGGAAAATTGCAATAAAATCATTCCGACGATTTTATTTTCCAATATGTTCTTCCTGGCTTTCATATGCCTTTAATTTTGTTTATGATGATCCATTTTAAATACAGTTTTAGGTTGTTGGCTGTTTTTCTTTCTTTATCATCTACGCTGTTCTCGGAAGGTGTGGTAATAAATGAAATTATGTCTTCCAATGGGTCCACTATATATGATGAGGATGGAGACAGTCCTGATTGGATAGAGTTTTATAATTCAGGCGCGGAAACAGTTGATCTAAACGGCTATGGTATAACTGATAACCCTGAAGAACCCTACAAATGGATTTTCCCTGCTATAGAAATTCA
>CAZOUJ010000269.1:0-2274 GCA_964582955.1 uncultured bacterium | reverse complement strand
GGAGGATGTGGGTTTATCGGTTCAAATTTTATACGATACCTTCTTGACAATCCAGATGTAAAACGTGTTATCAATTTGGATAAGTTGACCTATGCAGGCAATACATCAAATTTAATGGAATTTGATTCTGACAATCGTTATGTATTCATCAAGGGTGATATTAATGAATCTAAGATGGTTCGCAGTCTTTTTCAGAAACATAATCCGGACTGTCTTGTTCATTTTGCTGCTGAAAGCCATGTGGATAGATCCATTGATGGACCTGTAGAATTCATAAACACTAATATTATTGGGACATTCACACTTCTTGAAGAATCACTACGATATCATAGATCAATGATTAATAATTCTGAAGCTGGATTCCTTTTTCATCATATTTCCACTGATGAAGTATATGGCAGTCTTGGTAAAACGGGGTCATTCACGGAAACTACCCCTTATGATCCAAGTTCGCCCTATTCTGCAGCCAAAGCGTCCTCGGATCACTTGGTCAGAGCATGGCACAGAACCTTTAGATTACCAGTATTGATCACAAATTGTTCCAATAATTATGGTCCCTATCAGTTTCCCGAAAAACTTATTCCATTAATGATTATTAATTGTCTTAATGGAAAACCTCTTCCTGTGTACGGTAAAGGGGATAACATTCGTGACTGGCTTTATGTGGAGGACCATTGTGATGCTATCATGACCGTGCTTAAAGATGGGATACCCGGAGAGACCTATAATATTGGAGGCAGAACTGAAATGTCAAACCTCAAGATTGTGGAATACATCTGTGACTCCCTAAATGAAATGTATCCATCTCAATCTGGAAAATCATACAGGGAACTGATTACATTTGTCACAGATCGGCCCGGGCATGATTTTCGTTATTCAATTGATGCGTCTAAAATTGAAAAAGAATTAAATTGGATGCCAGATGAATCATTTGAAACCGGTATTAGAAAGACCATTGAGTGGTATCTTGAGCATCAGGATTGGTGGCAAAATATTCAGAAAAAAATTTATGAACAAGAAAGATTAGGTGTCCTTTAGTTTTTCACATGTATTATAGATTTAGTTTTTTAGTTATACTTTTTGTACATATTGCAATTGGGCAGGATAATAGATTTGGTCAATTAAACCTGTTAAAAAAAGATACAGATGTAAAAGCAAGTGAAACAATTCAGGCCGTGCAATCATTTGAAGAAACATTTTCTCTTGAAAAAGTTATCAATCCTAATCAATATATTCTCGGCCCCGGAGATGAATTGGGGATTAACATTCTCATGGGAGAAAATTTTACCTTACCTCTGAAGGTAACCCCAACTGGGGATGTTTTCATTCCATCTGTGGGAGTAGTGAACGTGTCCGGAATGACTCTAAGCCAGGGTATAGATAAAATAAAAGAGTATATTTTGGATAATGCTTATCCTAATGCAAAGGTAAGTATAGCTTTGGTTAATATTAGATATTTTCAAGTCCAAGTGATAGGTGCAGTGAATAAACCCGGTTTTGTTCATGCTAGTGCTGTAGATCGATTGGATAGAATTATTAATAGAGCAAATGGATTTCATCAATTAGCTAGGGAATTTAAAATAACGGTAAAGCGTAATAATGGTAAACTAGAAATTATTAATCATCTGGATTTTATTCGCAATGGTGATTTATCGCAAAACCCTATTTTTTTAGAGGGGGATATTATTAACATTCCATTTGGTAATTTTTCCGATGAATCGGTTGCATTAAGGGGAGCCGTAAAAGGAACAGGATATGACGTCATTGAACCAGGAGAGACTCTATTAGAATTTTTAACTCGCAATATCAAACTTGACACCTATTCTGATTTGCAGAGTGTAATCGTTACTCGTCATGGGGATGATTCCGAATCCTTTATTAGGGTGCTCCCAAGTGAGTTTTCACATTTTAAATTGATGGCTGGGGATATAATTGATATCTTGAGAGAAAGGGGCATCATGGTGATAGGATTTGTTCAGGAACCTGGAGCTTACGAATTTATTCCTGGATATTCGCTTTCAGATTACATTAGTTTAGCAGGAGGGAACACACTGGAAGGAGATCCAAATCGAGCTGTCGTTCACCATTTAGATGGTAATGTTGATAAAAGTAAGAATACTCCTTTAAATCGTGGAGATGTTATTGTAGTTCCAAGAACCTTTTTGAATACATTTGTTGGACGTCTCAGTATTCTACAAATGACAGCTTATATTTTTTCAATTTATATGTCCTATTTAGCGGCAACGGCTTATTTATAATGTAATGAAACTTACT
>CAZOUJ010000268.1:0-2284 GCA_964582955.1 uncultured bacterium | reverse complement strand
AATCCGGACCCCCTAAACTCGAATGCACCCATATCTACTATTGCATCACCATCTTCATTCCCATCCCAAATTCGCTGGAAACCATCCAAATCGGTTTCGGACATGACAGAAGAATTATTACCCGTATCAATACAGGGTGAACCGGTTGCCAGATGCAAATCTCTTCCCTGGTGATCAACAAAATCAGGTTCGGTACTTATATTCCCTGCCCCCGGCCAGCCACCTTCAATGCACGAATAAGAGACCTGTACACGATCGTCATGTTCATCCATATTGAGCGCTTGATTATCGTAAAAAACTATTGTATTTTCAATGATCATCGATTCAAATGATGCACTTGCAACAATCCCTGTTTCTTCATTATAAGCAATGGTAGAGTTTAGAACGTGCACATCACCATAATTGCTTGCCACTATTCCAAAGCTGGAATTGTCAATAATCAGGCAATCAATAATATCAATTTTCCCATATGTACAAATCCCCCCTCCTATCAGGGCAGAGTTTCCCGATATAATCGAATGGGTCAACACAGCAGCACTGTCCGCTGAACAATAAAAACCTCCACCACGTACTTCAGAAACATTATTTTGAATAACGCAATGATCAATAGTCGGAACAGCGCTGTCACCAATGTAGATCCCTCCTCCGGCTGCAGAACCATACCCCCCTTGGATTGTGAATCCCACTATTTGCGGAAACCACATAGCTCCACCACTATTGAACGTGACCACGGTCCCAGTTTGATTACCATCAATCACAGTTTGAGATATATAACTGGTATCACCTGTAACAAGATAAATTGAACCAATAGTAATACTATTGTTACTGAGATTGATATTTTCCAAATAGGTTCCGGGGTGGACTAAAATTGTATCGCCATCTTCGGAAACAAGAATTCCGTACTGAATTGTGGCAAATGGATTGGCAATCGAACCGTCTCCCTGTTCATCTGATCCGTTGGTTGATATATACAAAATATTCTCTGAATAAGGAAGAAATGTGGCAGTAATATAGTTTACCTTTGTTTCCACTGCAAATGCCCCGCTGGCGTCCGTTACTGTTAGGCTCACTGTATATACACCTTCCTCCCCATATGTGTGCACAGGATTCTGTTGTGTGCTCTCATTACCATCACCAAAATCCCAATGAAAACCAGTTATCCCATAATCTTCAGGGATGGATTCATCAGTAAAGCTCACTTCAAAAGGAGGAGTTCCAAAGACCGGAGTTCCAACAAAATCTGATACCAGCCCAGTGATATATATAAAATCCTCTTTCGTTTCTGTAGAAGATAATCCATATTCATCAGTGACCGTAAGGCTAACTGTGTATATTCCTCCATCTTCGTATAAATAGGTAGGGTCATGGTCTGTGCTTTCACCTCCATCACCAAAATCCCAGTGGTAATCCACAATTTGGCTGGATCCTTCGCTGGACATATCGTTGAATGTCACACCTAAAGGATAATCACCTGTGGTTGGCTCACCGGAAAAGTCTGCTGTGGGCCCTTCTTCAAATGCCGCTAAAAACGAAATTTTGGAACCCTGAAGGATTTCTTTTGTGTCCAAATCCTGAACAAAGGCAACAAACTCAATATGCTGCCATACCCAACTATCCTCCAGTTCGAACAGTAAAATAATATTTTGAACATCACCACCTGTAAAGTCTAAGGGTGCTCCATTTTCATCCGGACGCATTAGTCTCGCTACAAAATTAAGCTCGGTCTGGTCCTGCCAATTCTCAGGGATTTCAGACTCTGTAGCTACAAAGTGAAGCACAATATTTTCACTGGATATTTCTGCGACCTTTTCAACAGTTATAGCGGCAAAGAATCCTTGGTCAGTGTCATCAATGTTCATAGTGATAACAAAAGAGGACGGAATAGATTTCCTAAATTCGTATATCGGTAGATAGCTTGAATACATGCTGTTAGAATGGCTGCCGCCGACATACAATTCCACACCATCAAATATGGCCGTGGGAAAACCCGTTATATCATAATAATCTATTCTACTTTCGCTGTAGCTATTTGCGTAGTCATCTCCGTTATGATATTCAATGACCGCAACATCATGGCCATTTTCAATCAAATCATCTGCGCCCATTGCGGCACCGGGACAATAAGTACACCATGTACCTGTACCTATTTCAAGTATTACCATGTCCCTTTCCACCTGCTGAGCTAAAATCGGAAAACAGAACATTAATATTGTAAATATTTTCATCTTTACTTCAGCAGCACCATCTTCTTGGTCTGGACAAACTCACCAGCCTGTATCTGATA
>CAZOUJ010000267.1:0-2296 GCA_964582955.1 uncultured bacterium | reverse complement strand
GAGTGTCCATTCTAAATTCTGCTTGGTAAAGCGCTACATAATCTTTCTTAAATCTGTTCTAAAGGATACGCGGGAAAATTTAGGCATAAAAAGTAGTCAAAAAACGTGTAAAAATAGGCATTTTTAGTACAAAAAAGTAGCTAAAAACGAGTAAAATAAGCTGTTTTTTGTACCAAATCTAGGCGTAAAAACTACCAAAAACCAAAGTGTTCTGTCTTTACATGCTGCTGGAGTTTGTCAGCTTTTATCCAGGAACTCTCCTTTAATGGGTCGCATTTCGGGCACTTTACTAATGGTTTCTCTTGTATTACTGCCTGCGGAACCACCTCTTGGATATGAGAACATTCATGCGGTCTCTCCATATTATGGTCCATTAACCTCCATTTTCCAGTATTCTCATGCCAGTCACGATCCCAGGAAAAATTACCGTCAATACCGCATTTTTTACAAATCAAATTACTCCCCAGACAGAATTTATTTTCTTATTGATTTGACCATTTCTGTGAATTTTTTTAAACCGTTTGTTTGTTCCAGCAACGTACCAATCACAAGCCCGTCTGCTCCGGCCTTGATCATTGAATTTGCGGTTTTCGCAGTTTTGATACCGCCACCAACCATCAGAAACCCGTCAAAGACTTTCCTTACCGTTGCGACCATTTCTGGCGTAACACTTTGCTTGGCGCCAGAGCCTGCCTCAAGATAAACAAATCTCATGCCCAGATATTGTGCCGCCATCGCATATGCAGCTGCGATTTTCGGCTTATCAAAGGGGATTCCTTTCACATTTCCGAAAAACCACGCCGATGTACCTTCACCAATTACCAAATAGGCGGTAGGTAGTGCCTCCAGTTTGAATTTCCTGACTAGTGGTGCCCCAAGTGCCTGCGCCTGTGTGATATAGTATGGGTTTTCCGAGTTCATTAGTGAGGTAAATAATATCGCGTTGGCCTTTGGAACAACTCCTGTAATGTTTCCCGGGAAAAGAATTACATCCAGCCGGGTTATCTTTTTTA
Source organism: uncultured bacterium (assembly GCA_964582955.1). Lineage (GTDB taxonomy): Bacteria > Fidelibacterota > Marinisomatia > Marinisomatales > AB-629-J13 > AB-629-J13. The sequence continues at coordinate 1,283 of CAZOUJ010000267.1, read as the reverse complement.
AAATTCTAACAACCTTGTCCATGGCAATCTGATCAGTTGCGGAAGATCCACCAACGAGTATCGCCGGTGTTGCCAGGCTCTTGGTAATTTTCTTACACGCCTTCAAAAGCTCTTTTGATGTCTTTTCTACATCTGTAGCAGAGCCAAAATTCTCAGAGTCAACCAGGAGAAAAAGCACTGGTTTACCCCCCCTTTTACAGCTTTTTAGCCTACTTTCAACCTTATTTCTCATGCCTACCGTACGATAGCTACCACTCATTAAAACTTAATTATAATATGATATACAGATTTGTATAGCTTTCAAGGAACCTGATGAATCAAATTTTAATATAATTATTAAGGAAATTATAAAAAAATCACTGTTTACTGAGCGACAAATTGAAATTATTTTAAAAAAGAGGGCACGTGCCAGTGCCTGGGATGTATCAAATAGTCCATCAAGGGGAGCGTATTACAGGCAGGTTAGCCAGTCAAGAAAGAAGATTAGTGGGTTGTACTATTCGGTGATATTACTAGAGGCACTGAACGTGATATCCCCTCATGACGATGTGATTTCTCGGCTTGTTGAACAGGTCCGTGTGATAAAAAACAGTGAATCTGTGCCTGAAAACCATGAACAGGTCATAAATATCATTGAAAAGGTTGTAAGTGATATTGTTGATTTGTAATTTTAGAAACTATTCATTTTACGAATAAACTGTGTGACATTCATGAACTTGGGTTGATGTAATATGTGAAAAATAGTTGTTAAGTTATGATATATCATTTTAATCACAATTTGTTGTGATGTTGGTAGAAATTCCAGATCTTGGTGCTTTTCTCATAATTGCCGCTCTGTTTTTTGGAGGTGGTCTTATGTTGTATCTTTTTTCCAGATTACGATCAGGTCAAGCTCCAGAGAGTGTAATGCCTTCCTCATTTGACCGCCTTGACTATTATGAAAAACAGATTATTGATATGAAAATACGCCTAGACTCGATGGATTTGGATGAGCCTGATTTTGTTGAAAAATCCAGCCTGGAAAAAATCGAGTATGAATTGCCTAAAAAACCGAGGAAAAGGAATCAGGAATCCAGGCCGTTGGCACAAAAAACTCCGCAGACCTCCCGAATTCCAAATATGAGCTTCCAAGATTCCGCCGAGCATGTGTTAAAATTAATCACACAAAAGCCGATGACATCACGTGACATTGAAATGACATTTGGAAGTAGGTCACGTGAACATGTTTCCAGGTTAATGAAAAAATTGTTTGAAGACGGTCTTGTTTATAGAGATACTGCTAG
>CAZOUJ010000266.1:1565-2300 GCA_964582955.1 uncultured bacterium | reverse complement strand
CCGGCTTGGGAAGAATAAGAAAAGGGCTGCACTATCAGCCCCTTCCCTCTACAAAATAGTTAAGATCACTATTTTACTTCCATAAAGAACCCAACTTTCCTTGTACTGTAGTTCCAGGCTCTTCACCAACGTTATTCAGATTTGCTATGAGGTATGTTTTTTTTGATCCACTCTTTATAGTTACAACACCATCTTGAAATCCTTCCCGCTCAACATTGATTGTACCGGAAAATGTTGTTGGGAATCCAATAATATGTAGCTCTCCTACTATGCTCGCTACAGTGAATGGCACTGGGCTTTCTCCCAAGAAAAGTCTGTATTCATCATCTTCTTCAGGCGTAAATGGATCGAAATAAATAATCACTTCTCGACCTGATATCTTATTCTGATCTGCAATCTTTGTTTTTATTGTCATTGCAGCCTTATCCAGTTTCAAGGTATCATTATCTGAGAAAAGGTTTACATAATGTTTCCCTGGGAAACGTTCGTCAGCGCGTGCAAAGCTGTTTCTCACGTAGGTACCAAGTGGTAAGTCTAGAACTGTAACAGATGTTTTATCCTTGTTCACTCGGTTCTTATGTTGATGTGAATTGACATTGAGCTCAGCATTATCCTTATAACCCTGCATGATCACTTCATCATCATATTCATCATAAATGCGTCTCAGTTCAAACCCCACGCCACTCCATACATTCAGTACAGTGATATTTCCAAATAATTTTGGAGGCGGTGGCG
>CAZOUJ010000266.1:0-1555 GCA_964582955.1 uncultured bacterium | reverse complement strand
ACCGAGTGGTAAGTCGATAACTGTAATAGATGTTTTGTCCTTGTTTGCACGGTTTTTATATGGATCTGAATCAATATTGAGCGTAGCATTATCCTTATCGCCCAACATAATCAGTTCATCACCATCATCAGAAAGGCGTATTAATTCAAACCCCACGCCACTCCAGACATTTAGTAAAGTAATATTTCCAAATAATTTTGGAGGAGGAGGCGGCGGACAACCATTTTTATCAGGATCGTCATTGGGCTCACCGGGAGTTTCCGGACAGGCATCATCCTTATCCGGGATTCCATCGCCATCCGTATCTTTTGGAGGAGGTGTATAGGGAAGTGACATGTGAATCTCATTTAGATCTCCTGCCTTAACGGTAAAATCAGTTTCAAATGGTTTTTCATTATTTTTTAGAAATGCTCTGAAACGATAATTCCCGGCTAAAAATGCCCCTCCTACCAATTTATAATCTGTTGGTAAATATTTTGATAATAACTTATCATGTGTATTTAAAAACGCTGCAGGCATTGTTTCAGTCTGATAGGGTGCAAAATCAGATTCTGCAGTTTTCTTAAGATCTGAACCAACTACTGTCCTTAAAGGTCTGATAGAAATATCATCCCACCTTATTCTGTCCCTGCTTGTTGAATCTACTCTGACATATGCATTGCCAATAAATGGAGTAACGATCTTTTGCATTAAGGGCATAACAGCCCCATCAATCTTCATCCTGAGATCATTCATAGACTTAAATGGCAGATTGAACGATTCTGCACTGACTATTATTTGGGTTGAAACATCAATGAGCTTTAGGTCTATCTCATACTGGGTAGCAACCGTATTAATCTCCCCAATAAAAATAAAATCAGTCCTTTTTGGATAGTCATAGGATTTGACCAACTTGATAAAGTTATCAGTCTTGATTCTATTTTGTATGGATTCACCTGCGATATTGACATGTGTATTTTTTGCAACTGCAGAAGTAACCATAGCAGAAACCAATTTAGGGTCTAATGGTTTACCAACAATGACGTTCTCTCCAGATGATATATCATTCCTATTGAAAAGTGGTAATCTCAATTTCTTATTCTGGCTTTCATTTTGTGACCCTCCATGTAGCACGATGGAAGTTGTATCGTAACTCACAAAGTGATATATATATACCATGGGAGGATCAGAGATAGTGAATGATTTTGCCATTAAGAACGATGCGCTTAGGGAAAGTATGAATAAAATATTTTTCATTATGTAACTCCTTATGAAACGGATTATAGCTTGTTTTAATTCAAGTTGTTTAATTCACTGACATCAAGGATATCACCTGTATTGATATCAATGATCCGTACTCCAATAGCAACTTTCTTATAGTCCGAACTCGTAGATGACAACTGCTCGTAAGGTATCAAATTATTGTAGACGACCAGTGTTTCTACACCAAACTCTTTCAACTGGCTCCAGTCATCGAGGTACAATGGATTCAGGTTGAATATTTTTTCATTATACATCCAAGGTCTCTTAAGATATAGTGTTTTCAATTTCTCATAAATGGATACTTTTTCATCTA
>CAZOUJ010000265.1:290-2300 GCA_964582955.1 uncultured bacterium | reverse complement strand
GAAACCCAAAATCGGGACTGCATAAGTGGATCAGGGGTATTTACCTAATTTGAAAATCACTATAACCTGCAGGAGTAAAAATGGACGGGAAAGAGCACTTCTTCAGCATCCGGGATCTGGAACGCGGGATACCCCGTGAGTTGACCCCGGGAGTATCAACAAGGATTTTTGTCGGTGAACAGGCCATGTTGTCCGTGGTTTCTATAGAGGCTTATGCCCGGGGGAAAATCCACAGCCACCCCGAGGAACAATGGGGCTACCTTCTCGAAGGTTCGGGAATCAGGATCCAGGACGGCAGAAAACATTCCGTTAAAGCAGGCGATTTCTGGAGGACTCCTGGAGGAGTCCTCCACGGTTTCATTGGAGGAGAATCAGGTGCAAAGATACTAGATATATTTAGCCCGCCTAGAAAAGAATACCGAAAACAAGGTCAGGGTTATCAATGAGTTACTTAGAATCTGAAAAACCAGGGATATTGAAAAATGAGAGTAAACTCAGTTCCTTCATCCCCGGTGGCTAAATCACCACGATAGATATTACCTGAATCTGTAACCAGTCTGAAGCCAGTTCCGACAGATGACCGGGTGTATTCTCCCAGTTTGTCCTTGGTTTCAGAAATGGAGCCTACTTCATAAAAGAAAGCGGCCTGCAACTCATCTATTCCCTCCTCAATGACAAAATAACTAATCTGTTGATCTGCAGATGAAAAATTCCATCTGAATTCGGATGCAAAATAGAATGTGTGGGCTCCCTGGAATCTGCCCTGAGGATAAGATCTCAGACGGTCTGGTCCCCCTAAGGGCAATGAGTTCCCATTTTTATTGAAATTCTGTACGGTTACGGCGCTGCTTAATGTGGTCGCCTTACAAGTATCTGGGGAAGAAGTATAATCACAAAGATAATAGTTGTTTTCCTGTTTTAAAGTCTCCAGGTTTGTCTCTCCTTCGTTGCTCACATAGGCGTCTGAAAGAGTGATATCAAAAACGAGAGTACTTTTTTTTAGTAGAGGCACATAATACTGAAGTTCATTAGTGATTACGTCAAAAGAGGGTTCCGAAATTGAACTCGCAGATTGTTTGTCAAAAAACAGCTGATATCTTATCCCAATTCGGGGGTCTCGGTAATCATCCGTATAGTCAATTGTAGCAGAGAACTGTATCTGATCAGCCAGAACTCTTTCGTAAGGAGAATCAAACTCGGTAATTGTTGTTCCCTGTTTTGATGTGTCATCTGGGTCAGGAGCGACAAACTTATTAAATCTTCCGACCTGTTTGCTGGTTCCCAGTCCAAATTCATATTTTCTTTCATCAAAAGTTAGTTTTAGTTCGGGGTTATTCCAGTCCCAAAATTTACCTACCCCATAGTAGAAATCCTCTTTCTTGGTATTCATACCTCTAAGTCTGTATTGCTGAACCGCAAAATCATATCCATGAGCTCTTCTATATGAAAAATACAAGAGTTCAGGATAAATAAATAATTCATCCAAAATTGCAAATGCAACGGTAAAATCACCAATACCGTAGAATGCTGTAAAGTCTGTTGTTGTGTTTGCAATATTACCAAAATTTCCAATGAATAAAACACCATTTCCAAGACCAGGTAACGCAACAGGTGTAGGAATAAAAAGATGACCATAGGTCGAGTCAAATTGTTCTCTTCTACGTTCAATTTCAAACGCTTGGAGAATTTCGCTAACAAAAAAAAGGAAGTTGAAGAAAACAGCTATCTTGAGAATTTTCATTTTTTCAGGGAATAAAGATCATAAAATATGAAGATTAAAGATTTTAATTCCATTATTCAGTTAAAATATCAATATTCCTAAGAATTAGAACTTTTGAATGCAAGGATACAAGAGTAAAGTATACCGTTTGAGTAATTGTTAGATTTTCATATGAACATATGGATTAAATTATAAAGAAATAATTATAACACTAATTTATTGATGAATCAAAGCGTAAATTGTAATAATTTTAAACAAAAGAACAATTTGTGTAGTCATCCCTTTATTTA
>CAZOUJ010000265.1:0-269 GCA_964582955.1 uncultured bacterium | reverse complement strand
GAAAAGAAGGATTAATGCAACCTAGAGGTGGAGACAACTTTATACTAATGTTCCAGCCTAATTTGTAATATTCAACTGGTGTGTGATATGTTACATGAGTTGTTTCCGTTAATTTCGTTCTAATCACCTAGCCATGCTAAATGATAGTCACATAAAGGATTACCGTAATTCCGGTGTGATTGTTCTGCGCGGTATTCTGAACGACTGGATCAAGGTCCTGAAAAAGGGTGTGGAACGAAACCTGAAGGAACCCGGAGAGTTCGCCAGGG
>CAZOUJ010000264.1:0-2302 GCA_964582955.1 uncultured bacterium | reverse complement strand
CGGAAAATCTGGATGGTGGCAATTACTGTGGTTTGCTATTCTGATTGGCTGGATTATCTTAATTGTCTGGTGTATCAGGCGAGGTGACGAAGGACCAAATAAGCATGGCGTTGATCCTCGCACCAACCTCAGATAACCAAATAATAACGTCTTATATATTTAATCGGTCAGTTTTACTCCATGTTAACAACGATGTTGTCAGGCCCTCTCGTTAAAAATTGTTCGGAGGGAGAATCATAAGGATTTTCCTCTATGTGCCAGGTATTCGCTGGAACAAACAAGTAATCTCCCGGACCAGCCTCAACATATTCTTTAAAGTCATCCCCATAGTAAACCCGTATATGCCCGGAGATGACATAGGCTGCCGTCTCTGCCTCACCATGATGGTGTGGAGGCCCTTTTTGATTAGGAGCACAAGTTACCGTACCAAACCAAATTTTACTCGCCCCTACTGATGATTTATGTATGGCAGGTTTTCGTTCCATACCAGGTGTCTGGGCAGTCTCAGCAGCTGGTTCAGTACCATGAACTACCATAGGGATTTGTCCTTTCTGATTCGCCGCCATATTCATATCTCCTTGAAGCTATGTATTGTTTATCGCGAGCCATGGGCATCATAACGAAAAATCATTCCCAAAGCGATCAGTACATTATCAGATCCAATTTGATAAGGTACATACCAACGAAAAAGATCTTAGCTTCACAACAGGATTAAGATGCAATCAGAATTTTGCACAGACTGTGGCGCCGATACTGGCACGAAAAAAGTGAACGATAATTTGAAAAAATTGATACTGCTGATGGATAACAATTTCAGATGCAAAGATCACGCTTTGGGCTATCTTGATCAACGGGAAAAAATGCTCAAAAATTCAACGAACCTACCTACCTCAATTACAGAACAAAGATTGCTTGATGAAGTTCGAGTCATGAAAGCAAAAATTAAATGATCAAATAGGGGGTAATTTAAGAGTGGCAGCCACTTTTTTTAACGTACGAGTTTTAGATTTCAGTAGAGACATTCAAGGAATGTACACTTCTCTATTAATGGGCGATATGGGTGCTGAAGTAATAAAAATTGAACCACTAGGGGGAGACCCATTAAGATCTGATCCAAATTACAGGTTCTATAATCGTGGCAAAAAAAGCATTTGCTTAGACCTTTCCTCCCAACAACAAATTGAGGAACTTCACCAGCTTATTAAATCCTCTGACATTGCTATTACCACCTGGTTAATATCCGAAGCTAAATCTACTTTTTTAGACTATGAAAATCTCTCCAAAATAAACCCCTCCTTACTTCACTGTTCAATACCACCATACGGGGACGTAGGACCAATGGCAGAAATTCCTGGCGATGATGGTACCGTGGGTACATATACAGGTATCCATGAAGGCCAAGGTGGAGAAACAGGGACACCGCTTTACGTGCAATTACCTTTTGCAACTTACGGAACAGCATTTACAGCCTCACTTGCTATAGCAGCTGCACTTTTTGAAAGGGAATCTAGCGGTCTAGGACAGAAAATTGAAGTTCCCCTCTACTCTGGATCAACTGCTATGCAGGCCACGGGATTTATTGATGGGGAAAAGGTAATAACTCCAGCGCGACGCCGGGGTCCAGGTCCATCGACCGGATTACCGGTATACCGTTTATACAAATGTTCTGACAGCTGGATTTTTGTTGCCTGCGGTAACAATGTTTTCTGGAACAAGCTATGTATTGCTCTCGAATGCTTCGATTTGTTGGAAGATCCTCGCTTTAGCGAGGCACCTTGGAATATTCCTGCAGAACATTGGAACGATTTAGCAGAAATATTGGAACCAATATTTAGTTCAAATTCGAGAGAGCATTGGCTAAAGATTCTGAGAGAAAATGATGTACCTTGTGCTCCGGCTGAAACAAGAGAATGGTTTTCTCAACATCCTCAAGTAATCCATAATCAAATGCTTCAAGAGATTGAGGACCCTGAATTGGGAACTACGATCCAAGTCTCGCCTCCTTTGAAATTCTCGGTGTCTAAATCACCTAAACCTAAACCTGCAAGATATGCAGGAGAAAACAATTCTCTTTTGCAAACCGCTTTTCCCAAAAAACCTCTTGGCGCAGGCAAAATCAATCAACATCCCTTAGAAGGAATAAAAGTTGTCGACCTCACTGGATATATAGCTGGGGCATATGGAACTACTTTGCTTTCGGACCTCGGGGCTGATGTATTAAAAGTTGAATCTTTTGCAGGAGATGGATTTAGACAAAATGGAGCAGCTTTTCAGGGATGGAATCAAGGCAAAAGAGGAATGA
>CAZOUJ010000263.1:1336-2303 GCA_964582955.1 uncultured bacterium | reverse complement strand
TGCCTTGCTAAACATTAAGCCAAAACCAATAGTTGAGAAGAAAAATTATATTGCAGCACCTTACGAGGTGGTAATGAAATGTACCTATGATGAATTGGGGAAATTCATGTCTGAGCTGGAGAAATCCCCACGGTTAGTTACGATAGATGAATTTCATGTAAAGAACGGTATCGAACGTATTAAGAGTACTTCCAATGAGATGGATCTTCGTAAACAGATTGTTGAAATACATTTATCAACATTGACAATGGTGAAATCAAAAACAAAGGTGTCCACGTGAATAATCGTCACAGAACCATCTGGGTTTTATTGATAATTTTTGCTCTTGTTTCAATAATTGTTGCTACCGTAAAACTTGTTCCTACCAATGAAAAATGGAAAAGGGCTAAGGACCGTGCTGCGAATATACAGTTCGGAACGGACAAGGAGTTAGAGAGTATCATTGAATATCTGGAAATACGCATTAAGGAACGTGATAAATATGAATTTGTTCTGGAAGAAGAACCAATGCGCCTGACCAATGTATTGTACCTCACAGATGCTCAAGGTCGTTCATTACGCTACCGAAATAGGGGTAAACTACGCGTTACTCATATTATTGATGGTATACAGCAATATGCTGGTATAAGCTATAAAGATAAAAATTTTACAGTAGTAGTTGGTGATTCAATCGCAGGTGGTGAAGTGACCTGGATTGATCCTAATGAAGTAGTTATAATCAAAGGAGATAAAGAATTTCATTATCCAGTTGTTGGTCTAACTCTTGAAAGAGATATGACGACCACAGATGAGGAAAAAAGGAGAGTGTATTAAAATGAAGTATGTTAAGGTTTTAATTTTATGCGGATTAGTTTTCAGCCACATCCTAATTGCCCAGGGGGCAGAGAATATTGGCATGAGGGAACCAAATGCTGAAAAGCTTGTCACTGTACACGCTGAGGATGCTTATTTACCAAGTATCTTATCT
>CAZOUJ010000263.1:805-1326 GCA_964582955.1 uncultured bacterium | reverse complement strand
TTGGCAAAGGAAAGTGGGTATAATATTGTCACGGATCCAAATGTGAATCGCCAGGAGCAATTAACCATTCAATTGGATGACGTCCCTATTCAACAAGCTATTAACCTGGTTGTGCGCGCAGTGGGATTAAGTTATGAGATAGTTGGGAATTCTTTCCTGATAGCTGAACCGAAGAAACTTGCAGAAGAAGTTGGTATCACGTCACATGTAGTGGAATTAAAATATGCTGATGCAATGGAATTGAAAGACTTACTACAGGATCTAACTGATAAAATCCAAGTCGATGTTTCCGGTAATAAATTATTAATCAACGCCTCTCCAAAAAAAATCGCTGAGATTGAAGAAGCGATTCAGGAGATCGATGTACCAGCGCTACAAATCCTTCTGGAAGTACGGCTGATTGAAGTGGCTGTTGATGCGGAAGAGAAACTGGGGATTGATTGGTCAAAGTTGGCACACTATACCAACATTTATGCGGAAAATGGAGTAGAACAGTCAGGATTGACAGGATCAGTAAGCGC
>CAZOUJ010000263.1:0-795 GCA_964582955.1 uncultured bacterium | reverse complement strand
TTGTTGAAACATATGCAGGATTACCGTTTGAGGAAATGCCATCTGAATTGATATTTTATCGCTTGAGCGGGAACAATATCGTGCCGAATAAGTTCAGTCGACAAATGACTGCTTTTGACTTTACGCTGGATCTTCTTTTAAAGGATAACCAAGCCGAGATCCTGGCAGATTCTAAGCTGGTTACACTTAATGGTCGTGATGCCTACATTGAGATGGTTGACGTTGTCCCTTATATTTTGAGTTCCGGTGGTGTTGGCGGTCAGGTGCAGGTGCAGAAAGAAGAGGTCGGTATAAAGATGCGTGTACAGCCCTCTGTGAATATGGATGGCGATATTACTGTGAAAGTGGAACCGGAAGTATCATCAATTTTTGAGTTCATTGGCCCTGATAAGAATATACCTCGCGTAAAACGGCGCTCATCTTCTACCGTAATTCGGGTAAAGGATAGTGAAACTATTGTTATCGGTGGTTTAATTAGCCGTGATCGTAAAAACACGGAATATAAATTTCCACTTTTACATAAAATTCCCGTTATTGGAGAAAAGTTATTTACGAGTAAAGATGTACTGGAAAAGAAAATGGATTTAATTATTCAGATTACACCTTCAGTGGTTAAAGATGGAATCGCTGGTATAACAAAAACTGAAGCAATGTTTGAATTGGAAAAATCGATCATTGTTCCTGCTGAAGAAATTGATGATGAATCTGATGAGGAAGGAATAAACGATGATAAATAGTCATATATTTAAAGTTAGTAGAATATTTGCGGTTACATTATTCGCAATCCTACTTTTC
>CAZOUJ010000262.1:0-2314 GCA_964582955.1 uncultured bacterium | reverse complement strand
GCTGTGCGCTGGTAAAATCCGGGATCAATAAAAGTCCACATGGCAATAAAAAACCAGACAAGGATATACTGTATTGATCTACCACCGGTAGGATCGAAATATCGTTCCGGTAAAGTTGGTTTAAGTGTAAGTGGAGAATCACTTAAACCCCAAGCAAAGACAAGCAATAAAATAAATCCGGTGAACATGAAAAAAAATTGAAGGATGTCCGTTCGCACAACAGATCGAAATCCGCCATACCAAATATAAGCAAGGCATATTCCGGAGGAAATAAGGATTGCTGATTGCAATGACCAGCCAAAGGTATGTCTTAGCAGAATCCCAAGACTTAGAATGTATGGTGCAGGAGATGCAATAATTAGGATCAGTGCAGCACTGACGATTCCGGCATTGTGACCAAAATGATGCTTAAAATGATCAGGGATAGATCGATGAGGGAGATCACAAATTTTAGGAGCTAAAAAAAATGCAAACAGTAAACCAAACACATAATAAGGAAGTGCAAAAATAAACCATGTTTGAATACCGTAATTATAGGTGTTTTCACCCACACCTAAAATACCGCCATACCAAGTGGCGACTAAGGTGGCTACAAAACCAGGCATGCTTAATTTTCGTCCGGCTAGGATGAAGTCTTTTTCATCCTCTATTTTTGATGATTTATAAAAACCAAGCCAAAGCAGAAGCGTTACATATCCGCCAATGGTTAACCAATCTAAATAATGCACAGCTTTCTCAATCTAAATGGTTGATAAAAAGCCAAATCGGTTCCGTTGTTTTTATCGTGAATTCGTTACAGATTGCTTCATTGCTGATACCATTGCAGGCTGGAGAAAATGGCTCATTATTCAATTCATATTTTAAACCAACGGTTGATATAGAATGTATATGTTTGATTGCAACAATCGAAACTTGCTGACCTTTTGAAGATGAGAAAACTTTCTTGCCTTGAACACAGTAAATGACAGCAAAATTTGAGACAAATCTAATATCTATTTTGGAAGAAAATTCTGCTAATGCATGCAGATTCCCTAAACTGTGATCTTCTCGTTTTCCCATAGCTCCCAGAACAGTTATATTGTTCAAATCATTTGCAATGCACCAATCAAATGTTTTTTGTAGATCTGTTTTATTTTGATCTGAAGATATGAACCATACACCTTTGAATTTATCTTTTTTGAGTTTTGTAGAGTCCATATCTCCTACGATTACATCGGGAGTGCGTCCGTGTGCCATCAGTGCATATTATTGTCGCAGCATCATTTAATTTCCGAATCGAAACATTATGGGATGGGAATTCTCCATTTACAAGAATGACTACAGGATTGGAGAATGAAATATTTTCCATTGAATAGATAAAAAGTTTGATTTTAATTGATGCAAAATTTACCTATTAGATATGACGGGTTTTATTAAAAACTGCTATGATATTTTTAATAATATTTATTAATATGGAAACGATATATATGATTATCATTTCCATTGTGAATATATTATTGACGAACAGAACACTCACTTATTAAAAGCAGGATTTTAGAAGATTGCCAATATAGGAGTCCGTTCTTTTACGATCGACTCCTTTTCGAAGCATCTGCACATCAGTAAAAAAACCATCTACATATATTTTCCTTCCAAGGAAAAACTGATTCATGGAATCATAAATTTTGCGTTTAAGCAGATCAATTCTACATTTCAACCAGAAATTTTCATCAAGAATGATTTAGTTGTTAGTGAAACGATCAGGGGATTTGTGAAGGTAGTTGCCCGTGAAATATTTACACCTACGGGTCTAAAAGCAATCCAGAAATATCATGACAAAAACAAAATTTAATTACTCTAACCATCCCATTCGTAGGTTTTTGATCCGTCAAAGTCTTGATCATCCAAAGCGTACGATTACCCTGGCTATGATCTTTACATTACTGCTGGCTTCCGGTTTGAGATTTTTTACGATCGATGATAATATGCTGAAAATGATGCCAGTAGATCTGGAATCCAGACTATCATGGGACAATATCCAGGACGAATTTGGAAGTACAGAGGTGATCTTTATTGCTTTTGGTCATGAAGGGGAAAGTATTTTTCATCCTAAAGCATTGGCAAAGATGTGGGATCTTTCTGAAGCACTCGAAGCATCAGACTGGGTGGATGAAGTGACGTCCATATCGACATCTACGCGAATGGATAATGTTGACGGTTTCATGGAGATTGATGATCTGCAATTGGACCGAGATATGTCTCAGGATGACGTAGATGATATCTTGATTTACTTGAATAAAAATGAAAAGATAAAAAAACAACTGGTGAGCAATAA
>CAZOUJ010000261.1:0-2326 GCA_964582955.1 uncultured bacterium | reverse complement strand
AAAATTCTGGAATTTCTAAATTGACTATTGAAATGGATTTTTCCTTCAATATCAATTTCAATAAAATCTTTCCGTTTATCTCGTATGAGTTGTTTTAATATTTTAGACTTATTTGCTAATTTGTTGGGAACAATGTTCTTTTCGATGAAATGCGGAAGCCGACGGTTTGGATAAAGAAGGTAACTTTGTTGATCTTCTCTATATAATGAGCTGGACCGGAGAGCCCTTAATAAAACCACGGCTTTTTCCGGTTTTAAAAACTTTGAGCTTAGAACAGAAACTTGTCCTTCTAACATTTCATATAGATAGCGAATAGAGATGCCGTCATTTTGATCAAACTTGATCAGATTATATGCGTTGAATAAATGATCTTCACGTTCATTCGATTGAATAGAATGATCAATATGGATTAAACTGACCTTAAGGAGTTTTTTTAAGTCAGAAATAGATAGCGGACTTTTCTCTCCGGAGAATCCGCTTGAGTAAATATTGGCTCTATGTTCTGATCCTGCCGTAGATAATACGTCCGTAATTTTTTTACGATCTTGATCAGAGATGGTATTTGATAAAATGGAACAAAAGTTTTGTAATCCGTCTAAAATTTTGTGAAAGAATTCAAAAACTTCGTTTGAAACGTTAACCCGATCGAGGTCAAAATCTTCTAATAGCTCTTGTAGAAAAATAATATATCTCCGCAGATAATATAAGGTAACCATTGATGTTCCGTTCCCGACCAAGGCATTGTTTGCATCATTCCATTCCGGGCGCTGGGTATTCATCCAAATCCCAGCCTGAGGGATATAGTTGGAAAATTTCACTAGCATAGGGACCATAAGTTTCTCCAGTAATGAAACATGATATATTTTTCCGTTCCGGTCCTGAATTAACTTTCCATCCGTTCCAATTTTTTCTACTCTCTCATTAATGTGTTGGTTGAGTTCAAAATCAAAATCAACCGTGTTATTATGATCTTCTAAAATTTTTGAGTAAGGTTTGATCCTATAAGGAACATTTGCGTAGGTATAAATATCCTTATTTAATAATGAAAGGAGTTTCCCGGGATGATATTTGTGTGAAGCCTCTAAAAGTTTTAAGAGATAAATAATTTGATGGTCACCCCAATATCCAATGTATGCCCAGGCGTTATTAGGATCAATTATATCCCAATCAAACCCATCGCGCACAACCCGATATGGATTGTATCCATCCGCAGTAGAAGCATTAACAAATTTTGTGATCATACTTTCAATATAATCTGGAAATGATAAAGTCAGCGCCTCCCAATTTTGGAAGATATCCCGCCAATTTCCCTGATAATCAAATGTTTTATTCCCTTGTTGGTCTTTAATATTGATTGAAAAATTATTCCAAGGACGGCTTGGATCTCCGTGGCGACGACTAAAACTTAAAGGCAAATATTCGAAACAGTACCGCTCAATATCATGATTTCCAATAGTAGTAATATCCACTAGGCGAAGTTCATCGGGGAGTTGATTCAATAAGGATCTGTAAGTCGCATATTTTTCTTTATTGGCCCGTTTCAAAAAGGAGAGGAAATCATGTTTATTAATCAGGTAATTATCTTCAAACAGCCCTCCGCGCATGATATTGAACAAAGTGTTTGCACTGTGACGAAAGTTATTCAGAGAATTGTTTGTTAATTGTATTCCGTCTGCTTTAGAAATTTTTTCCAGCAAACCCTGGTTACTTTTAGCAATGGCCTTATCAATTTTTTTCGCCTTGTCTTTATCATTTATTATTGAATGTGCAAGTGCTGAGATCTGTGATTGCGTTTTATCGATATCGGCGATTATACTCCATCTTTTTTCTTGATGAGCGCCCAATGAAAAACTCGATTGAACAAAATAGGCTCCACGGCGTGCTCTGATATTGTGCTCTTGTACAACTTCCGTGGTTTTTCGGAATAAATCTAATTGGGTAGACGATAGCAGGATAGAAGCATTTGGAATTCCTGTTGACCAAACCACATTGGTCATTAATGCTTCATTGGGTTCTGCGCGATCAACAGGGATCGAACTGAGCATATACAATCCAATATTTGTCTCTGGGAACAATTCACTTTTTTTATATCCGTCAACCAGAGTACTGAATTCTGATTGGAATCTATTATCGATCCCAGATGGTAAAATATTTTGAAGACCATCGCAAAAATTGATTTCCACCGGTTCTTTATTGTTGTTAACAACCTCTGATTTTTTAATAAAACCATACTCATCACAATTATTCCAACCATACCGGAAAGTAATATTCAGGTCTTGGTTCGTCTCCTCAAAGATGACATGATTTCCCAGGATGTTTTTATAAA
>CAZOUJ010000260.1:425-2339 GCA_964582955.1 uncultured bacterium | reverse complement strand
GCGAGTAAGTGCTCCTTTAAAACCAGTCAGATGAGTCCCACCATCTATTGTATTAATATTATTAACAAAAGAATAAATACGTTCAGTATAACTATCATTGTATTGAAAGGCGACTTCGATTTCCACATCTTCTGATTTTCCAGAAAAATAAACTGGAGTTTCATGCAGAATATTTTTATTTTCGTTGATGTGCTCTATGAAGGACGCTATTCCACCTTCATATTTAAATTCCTGAAAACGTTCTGACCGATTATCCTTGATTGAAATAAGAATCCCCTTATTCAAAAAAGCTAACTCCCTTAGACGGTGAGCTAGTATTTCGAAATTAAATTCTGTATGATCAAAAATAGTTTTATCCGGCCAGAATGTGATTTGAGTTCCGGTTTTTTTACTTACTTCAATTTGTTCAAGTGGACTGGAAGTGATTCCCTGCCGGAATTCCTGTTTCCACAAAAAACCTTCGCGGTGTATCTCTGCAACCATTTTTCCTGAAAGCGCATTTACCACAGATGCCCCTACTCCATTCAAGCCTCCGGAAACCTTGTAGTTACTGTTATCGAATTTTCCTCCAGAATGAAGACGGGTTAAGATCAGTTCAACTGCCGGAATTCCTTCCTCTTCGTGCACTCCAACAGGGATCCCCCTGCCGTCATCTTCCACTGAAATACTTCCGTCTGAATTGATGATAACGTGAATCTCGGAACAATAACCTGCTAAAGCTTCATCAACGCTGTTATCTACAACCTCAAAAACCAAATGGTGAAGAGCGGTGTTATCCACACCTCCAATATACATTCCAGGACGTAAACGAACGGCTTCCAAGCCCTGCAGTACGGTAATATTAGATTCATCATAAGTTGAGTTATCTACGGTTTCATTTTCAGGCATATTGTTCTTTCGTGAAATAGCAAAGTTCTAAATATTTCAGCTGTAATATTAAACAAGTTTTCCCCTGACAACATGAAATATTTTTCCGTGCAGGGACTGTGATGGTTCAGAGGTTGAGGTAACAAAAATTTGATTTTTCAATACAAAAAAATATTGAAAAATATGCTTAACCAACTCGTCATCCAGTACTGAGAAAAGATCATCAAAAATCAAAACCGGATAAAATCTGTATCTTTCACATAATAAACGATTTATTGACATTTTTAAAGACAAATTAGTAATTCTAAACTCTCCTTGTGAAAAAAAATCCCTGTCTTTTTTTCCATCCATCAGCAAATGGTACTCATCCCGGTGTGGACCAAGTACTGAAAAGCCATACTGCAAGTCTCTGGCCAGACTTTTTTCAAGTTGCTGAATTAAATTTTTCTCTTGGAAATCTTTTAGATTGAGCGATGGCTTGTAAATCAACTTCAACTTTTCTGTGCGACCCGAGAGTTCCCTGAAAATATCATTCAAATGGAAATTAATCTCCTCAACAAAATTACCACAATGTTTCATTAGATGAATTGCTGAGCTGGCAAGCATTCCATTCCAAAGTGGTATTTGTTCTGTATTGCCCCGTCTCAGTAATGCTTTTTTCTGGGCAACAATTTTTGAGTATTCCTGGATGTTCTTCAAATAAACCGGATCCTTAAAGGCAATGATCCTATTAAAAAACTTTCGACGCTCTTGCGGAACACTTCGAAAAAGATTGACGTCTTCTGGAGTGAAGGACAGAGCCATGAATGTGAAAATATATTCAGAAACTCTTCGAGAAGGTGATTGATCTAAAAAAACATGTCGACCTTTTTTAGTAATGTTTACACGGATATTGTGCTGAACCTGTCGCCGTTTAACCTGGGCCTGAAGTACAGCTTTATGTTTTTTTTCCTGAAGCAACAGAGAGGGCTTTCTTGTGCGGAATGATTCCAAATTACACAGGTAGTGCACGGCCTCAATCAGGTTGGTTTTACCCTGGCCGTTTTC
>CAZOUJ010000260.1:0-358 GCA_964582955.1 uncultured bacterium | reverse complement strand
GATGACTGCTGGCGGTCTTTAAGTGCTTAGGATAATGAAGAAAAAACTTTCTAACTACCATTCGACTCTCAATGGCATTATTACTGACAAAAATGCCTCATCAGCAGTTGATTTGATGACGGTTGGACTCATTGAATTTTTACATTCTAGTTTTACATCTTCACTATCTATAACATCTAAAACATCCAGTAAATACCTAGAGTTAAATCCTATTTGAAAAGGTTCGCCTTCATAGCCGGCCTCTATTTCATCTACCACCTCCCCATAATCAGCTTTTTCACTTTCAATCTTTAAAACACCCTGTGAAATAATGAGTTTCACCGGCCTAAGTTATTCCGTGCTGATTGAAGAGACAATT
>CAZOUJ010000259.1:0-2340 GCA_964582955.1 uncultured bacterium | reverse complement strand
AAGGTCTCCATCCATCTGCTCCTCTACTACCATAGCAGATAAGACGGGAGCCTCTCCTTCAAAGTAATAAGTCAGTTTTCCACGTTTTTTGATGTTGAACGGCATAAGCCTTTAATTTAAGTTTTTTCCCTACTCCTGAGCTGAGTTAATCGTTTGATAAAACTCATAGTTATCAATAATTTTTATCTTTTTGATTCATTTAAGAGATAGGATGCTAGTTCTTGACGGCGCCTGAAAGCAAGCCGCTCATGATGTATTTCTGAAAAAAGAGAGCAAATAATACCGGTGGGATGACTGCAAGTACTCCGGCTGCAATGATAGTGACATAATTGATATCCCCAACCATGGTGGCAAACATAGCTGCAACCACAGTACTGGTAAAGGATTTTTCGGTTTCTGTAATCAGTAGCGCAAACAGGAATTCTCCCCAGGAAAGTAAAAATGCAAGAATTCCAGTGGTCACTAAACCCTGGAGGGATAATGGAATAATAATCTTGTTGACGACTTGAAAACGATTGCAGCCATCAATTCTTCCAGCATCCTCTAATTCAGATGGAATAGTTTTGAAATAAGCCTGAAGAAGCCAAATGACATAGGGTAAAACAAATGACATGTTGATGAATATAAGTGTGATTAACCTGTCATTCATTCCCATCTTTTTAGCAAACAATACGATTGGAATTGCCAGCGCCAGAGCAGGTACCAACCTGACCACTAGAATGGAGAACAAAAGTAAATATTTTCCTTTAAAATCCGTCCTTGCAATGGGATAGGCAGCATAAGCTCCAAACAGGACACTAAAAAAAGAAACACTTAAAGCAATGATCAAACTATTTAAGAAGGATCGTAAATATATCCTTGCCTGATAAGACGAACTCTTTCCGTAGACAGAAACATAAGATTCATCATATATAGCTCCCATGAATATCTCACGGTAACTCTCCGTGCTGACTGGATTCGGGAACCATACAGGAGGTACCTTAAAGAGCTGGTTTTCCATCTGGAAACTGGAACTGACTAACCAGAGGAAGGGCCCCATAAACACGGTGAGGAAAACCGCGGATGCGAGATAAATCAGAATATAACGCTTTAATTTATTTCGCTTCACTGCCGTTCACCTCGATCAAGAAATGAGTAAAATAAAATTGCAAGAAAAAGTGTGATCAATCCCAAAATCATCGCCAGCGCACTTCCTGAACCAAATTCCAGTTTCTTATATGTATTTATATATATGCTCCATCCTTGAACCTCAGTCGATCTACCCGGTCCTCCTGAGGTTAAGACATAAATTAGGTCGAAGACTTTGAGGGCGAAAATCGTTTCGAATATCAATACCACTGTCAAGGTTGGCCTGAGTAAAGGCAATGTAATGTTTAATGTTCTTTGCCATGCACTGGCTCCCTCAACCATTGCTGCTTCATGAAGAGTTTTGGATACCGTCTGCAATCCTGCAAGTAACAACAGTGTTGCTAAGGGTATGTTCTTCCAGGAATAGGCAATGACGATCCAAATCATTGCACTGGGCATGCTGCTTAACCAGGCGACGTATTCGTCTATCAGGCCCCCCATGGAAAATAAAGCATTCATGACACCAAATGTAGGATGCAGCAACCACTTCCATAACAAGGCATTCACAACATCTGGAATTGCCCAGGGTATGAGCAACAGAGCCCTTAGCCAGCCCCTACCTGGGAAATCCTGATCCAGTAACAAAGCCAGAAAAAAAGATACTGTGATGATCACCCCTACAACACTGACGGCAAAAATTAAACTTGTCGTCAACGAGTCCCAGAATTTCTCATCAGTCAGAATTTTTTCATAATTCTGTAACCCAACAAAAGGTTTCTTCGCACGTTTGAGTTTGTATCGATATAGACTCAAATAAACAGCATAAATGATGGGTATCAGGACTGTAACCAGAAGGACAAAAAGGGCTGGAGCACTAAAGATCAGTGCCAGTTTACCGGGAGAAATTTCTTTATTTTTAAGAATACTCATAGACGATCGGGACATTCTTGCTGAATGCCCCGAATGAATCCAATTAGTTTTTCATTGATTAATATTCTGCTTTCAATTCATTCCAATTTTTAGCCAATTTTTCTAAACTATTATCCATTTCACCACCATCGATGATTTCCTGGAATTCACTCCAAGCTTCTGTCTCCCAATCCGAAAAATAAGGAACGAATCGGTAGGCACGGTTGATGCCATATTTTGCCTGCTCTTGAAGTGTATCGGGGTTGATCCATCCTGAAATGGAATTCCTCACGTCAGCATCTTTGTAAAGAGGTGCTGGTGAAAACCCGAGCCCAAATTCAAGTGCCCATCTTTTGGGGACAT
>CAZOUJ010000258.1:0-2367 GCA_964582955.1 uncultured bacterium | reverse complement strand
CCCATAAGCCCTAATTCACTCATTTGGTTCACTAATTCCTTGGGAAATTCTTCATTTTCATCCAATTTCTGTGCTATAGGTATGATTTCATTTTTGGCAAAATCACGAATCATTTCCACCAACATGTTGTGCTCATCAGTAAAAAATATTTTATCCATTTTTAAAATTTAAGTTTGGATTTGAACTGATTGAATTTAGATGTTGGTTTAGCATTTTACCATCGTATAGCCGCAGAAGCCCAAGTAAATCCTGAGCCAAATGCAGCCAAAATAATGTGATCGCCCTCTTGAATTTTGCCTTCATTTAAAGCTTCTGTTAGAGCAATCGGAATTGAAGCAGCAGTAGTATTGACATATTTATGTATTTTACTATAGACCCTTTCCATGCCAATTCCCATTCGCTTGGCAACTGCCTGACTTATTCTGTAATTGGCCTGATGTGGAACAATTAAAGCAATATCCTCAATTGTTAATCCTTTAGTTTTCATTGCTTCCTGAATCACTACAGGATAACGGGTGACTGCATTTCGAAAAACTTCACGACCATTCATAATGGGTTGGAAACGGTCTTTATCAATGGTTGGTCCATCAATCCAAGCATTTCTACTGGATCCGGGCGCTTCCATCCAAAGACTCTTCATTTCTTTCCCGTCACAATGCAAATGAGTAGAAAGAATACCACTTTGATCATCACTGGATTGAAGTACAGCTGCGCCAGCACCATCGCCAAAAAGAACAGCAATATCCCTACCTTTGGTAGTTTATCAATCAACTTAGTTTGTGCTTCGGCACCAACAACAAGCGCTGTATTTACCATTCCTGAGCGAATAAATTGGTCACCTACAGATAAACTATAAATAAATCCTGAACAGGCCGCTTTGACATCAAATGCAGCCACATTCCGCAGATTTAATTGATCCTGCAGCTGGGCACTGACACCAGGGAAAAAATAATCCGATGAAATAGTACCTACGATAACAAGATCAATATCCTCAGAAGAAATGCCTGCCATTTTAATTGCTTTTTTGGAAGCTTCTAGGGCCAGATCAGAAGTAGCCACATCTTCTGTAGCCCACCTTCTTTCTTTAATTCCTGCGCGAGTTTGATTCCACTCTTCAGTCGTCTCCATCAATACTTCCAAATCAAAGTTGGACACAACATTATCAGGAACTTGGAAACCCAATCCAATGATTTTACTTCTGTTCATAGGATAATATTTTTCATCTAACTGGCAAAGTAAATATCTCTAATATTTAATTATATGTTTGAATTTTCCCGTCAAACCTAAACGCATGCACAAGATCAAATGAAGGTTTTTTCATAATCCATTTCATAAATCAAATGACTCAAATCTTAATCTTTGAAAATAGAGCTGATCTATAAGCCGAGTTTTGTTATCGATAGTCATTCATCTAGTCCCGACATTTCTGACGGGATCACGCAATCAACCCTCCCCTCGTAGCGATGCGGGTCACATCTGGGGGTTTATTTGATCTTGCACCGAATGGGGTTTACAAGCTTCTCGATTCTAACCGAGAACTGGTGGTCTCTTACACCACCTTTTCACCCTTACCCTACCAATGGCGGGGCGGTATATTTTCTGTTGCACTTTCCATGTATTTTCATACCCCGTGGATTACACGGCGTTCTACCCTGCGGTGCTCGGACTTTCCTCTCCTGATGAGCTTACAGCAGACCAAGAGTAACTATCCGATCAGCTCTAATTTCAATAATCGTTATAAATTACAGCAAATAATAGAAAAGACTATACTGATTCCCAATAAAGAAATCGACTGCAGCTATCACAAGTATGGGACCCTTTTTCTGCTTTTACTTCAGAAATAATCTGTGGTGGTATAAAAGCACCACATCCGCCACAGGCTGTTCCCTGCACATGAATAACGGATATTCCTTTTCGAGCAGCATGAATCCTGTCATATCGAGAAAGAGTTGTATTTTCTATATCTTTCCTTTTTTTATCCCGTTGAAGTTCTAATTTGGTTTTCTCCTCCGAGGATTCACTCATCAACACTTCTAATTTTTCACGGCGTTTAATTAAATCATTACTTAAGGTTTCTAAATTTTCTTCTTCGGACTTTATTCGCTCTTCCAGCGTTTCTTGTTCCTCCGTGAATTCTAATGTTTAGATCTCAATATCATCAAGCCCAGCTTTCAGGTGGTCAATTTCATGCTGCAAGGCATCATATTGTTTATTGGTTGTAACCAGAAAAAGTTGATCTTTATGCTTTTCAATTTTTACTCTGATGTCCGTCATCTGACCATCAAACTTACTTATTTCAAGTCCCAGTTCTTTAATACGGACTTTACAAACTTCTACAGAATTGATTAAAGCAGACTCTTCGTTTTT
>CAZOUJ010000257.1:0-2368 GCA_964582955.1 uncultured bacterium | reverse complement strand
CAATGGTGTTGTGAATACTTTTTCCGATTTATTAAGATCATAAAAAATCTAATAGGGGACAGGGTAGACACTTCCGTTTAGACTGCCGCTCCCAACAACGGTCAGGATATTATTTCGTGAAAATGATGCAAAATAAGGTTGGACCAAATCGAAGGTAGTCAAAGGATTGGATTCAAGGGACGGTTCAAGTTGGAACAGTGTTACGTTACGACTGCTATTGAGCCTAGCAGTCTGCATTCCCAGGAAAAAGAGCTGATCGTTGTGAACCATACCAAGAATAACCTTTTCCATATTCCAGGGACTTTCATCGAAAAGACTGTATTGTCCAACCAATTCTCCGGTCATGTTAAAGACTGAATATGTTTGCGCTCCGGACCATAGAAAAAATACATGGTCATCATGAATTACAATATCCGGAAACCTCATATCATAGGGGACTTTTACCTGCCAGGACGGTTTGGTTTTTTCCATTCCCGAAATGGCTTGAAAATTTAGGATCGCCGGTTCTTTTGCCTTTTGAACAGTAATTGATATGACAAACACTTCATCGGAATCGGGAGAAGGAATGACTCTTGATATCCTCCCGGAAGATATGGTGTAGATAGCGTCTCCTCCTTTGTAAAGAATCGTGTGATCATAGGAAAGCTTGATGGAATTATTGATGGGTAAGAAGGTTGCGGATTCCTGGATGGAGAATGATTGTTCGGGAAAGACTCCATTCTGGGAATAAATGAATGTGGATAGGATAAGAAATATAAATTTATTAGGTCTGTAACTTTTGATGGGATACTTCATAGGTGGATTCTCACTTTTGCATAATTTTTTCGATATTAATCCCATTACCAGGAGACGTTTTTTTATCGCATTCACGATAATTTATTTTACGATTATTGATGGATCATGATTGTAAGACCCCTTCACCGGATACTCTAAATATTATAGAATTGTTTTCACCAATCACAAAAATATTCATAAAAAAAAAGCCCTCTAGAGAGGGCTTTTTTTGACTTTTATTATCTACTTCATTAATACCATTTGTCGAGTCTTAGAAAAGTTTCCATATTTTAATTCATAGATATATGTACCACTACTCACTTTTAGTCCATTCTTATCTCTAGCATTCCAAACAATATTATGTGAACCAGCTCTTGTGAATTTATTATCCACAAGTTTCACAATCTCGTTTCCAAGTATATTGTAGATCGTCAGAGAGATACTGTTGTCTTTAGGTAGATAGTAATCAATATGTGTAGTAGGATTAAAGGGATTAGGGAAGTTTTGTGCCAATTTATAATCATCTGGCATTATGATTTTAACATCTCGAATAGACACCATAGATGCATCCCACTCGGCAGTACGTACAGCGAAATTGCCTGTGTTCAAAATCATAGTAGTATCTGTGCCATTAATGACTTGGAGACTGTCTCCTACACCTTGATATGCAAGAACAACTTCTTTTGCTCCATCGTTATCAAAGTCAACTCCTGAAGCAAGTTTTGCCACAAAGCCCGATAAGGAGTTATCAAATCCATAGCTTGCTACTGTCCAATCTGCTGAATTTGCAGGACTTCCGCCAGATGCGAGGTCAAATTTATGGATGTCAACTCCGCTATGTCCTCCACCAACAAACACACCGAATCCCGGAGTAGCGGAAGCTCCATGTTGAAAGCCAGTAGCTATAACTGAAGTTTCAGTGCTATCAACAAGATGGGTGGCATCTTCATTACTATCAACGATAGCAAAGAGAGTTTGGTTGCCATAAGCAGCAACATAAACTTCATCTTTGCCATCATTATCCATATCCGCGGCTGCAGGTGCCAGTGTCCAGTCATCAGTGTCTGCGAGCTTGACATAGGTAGTATCACCTATTGTATAGGTATCTGGTCCTGTCGCTTCAATAAAAAATACTGCCAGATTATTCCAGGAAAAACAGGCTGCCTCAAGAAGACCATCGCCATCCGTATCACAGACCACGGCTCCCTGTGGACTTCCACCACCCAAAGCACTTTCTATAACGCCATCCTTATCCACATCACGTGGAGACATGGAATATTCTTCTACAAGAGTGGTTCCGAATTCACCGATGTTGCCATTCACTGACATAATGATGAACCGGTCCTCTGAATAGGCTGTAGAGCCATCTTGTGTGCTATGAGATGGATTAGTAGATCCGTTTGATGCCATAATTATTTCTTGTTTATCATCTCCGTCAATATCTGCCAACGCCGAAGAGACCGAGCCTCCTCCCGGCAGCCGTACCCATGCAATATCCCCAGTCTCCTTGAATTTACCTATCCCATCATTGATAAACACCCAATTCCGGCCGCCGTTTAGCGATGTCACCACAAGATCCAAATCTATGTCACCT
>CAZOUJ010000256.1:0-2374 GCA_964582955.1 uncultured bacterium | reverse complement strand
TAAAAATAGGAACCCATCCCATTGTACCGGTTATGCTATATGACGCAAAACTGGCGCAGAAAATGGCAGAAGAATTACTGAAAAAAGGAATTTATGTTATTGGATTTTTCTATCCTGTCGTACCTAAAAATGAAGCAAGAATAAGAGTGCAAATTTCTGCTGCCATGGAAAAATACCATCTAGATAAAGCTGTGGAGGCTTTTGTCTGTGTAGGGCAAAAGTTGAAAGTAATATAATTTTTAATAATAAAGTTTTGCCTGTATAAAATGTGCCAACTTATATTTGCTGGCTTTTTTTATATCATAATATAAAATTTAACTAACATTAAATGAATAAATCACAAACGCCTCGATATATTATTATCGGTCTTATTTTCACTTGGGCACTATATTCCATTTGGCCCTCTATTCAGTTTCAGACTCTTTCAGAAGAAAAAAAAGAAACCATGCGGGAAGAAGGAACGATAGACATTTTAGAAGATAAGGTTATCCGTCAGGGTCTGGATTTAAAAGGTGGAATGTACATCGTTCTGGAAGTGGATCTTCCGGCATTGATAACCAATCTAGCTCTGAATATTGACCAACCATTTGAAAAGACTATAGAAGAATTATCTGAACAGATTAATGCTCCTGATGCAAACTTTTTTGATCTATTCAAGAATGCAGTATCAAAACACAATTTGAGACTTCCCAGGTATTACCATGAATATGGGTCAAACGTAGATGATATCGTTGATCGGTTAAAAGATGAGTCAGATGATGCTATTAATCGTGTATTAGAAATCCTGAGAAACCGTGTTGATCAATTTGGTGTCTCAGAACCAACGATCCAGAAACAGGGTAGCAGCCGAATCATTGTTGAACTAGCAGGAATCCAGAATCCAGAAAGAGCACGAGCTTTGCTCCAAAGCACAGCTCTGCTAGAATTTTATCTAGTAAAAGATGGAGAACTCACAAACTCTCTCAACCTGAAAATTGATAAGTTATTGAAGGGAAAAGAAGAACTGGAAGAACTTGTTAGTGGAGAGGAGAATGCAGATAATGATACATCTTCCGTTAATGCAGAATCCGTCCTAAGTGAAGATAAAACTATCCCGGTAAGTGAATTGTTTGGAGATGAAGGTTCAGATGATGATACATCTTCAGCTGTCGTAGATCAACGATTATTTGAAGACCGACCCTTTTCTTCTCTTCTAAGAAATCTGGGTGGGGATATGGGTGTACCGGAGAAAAATGTTTATGCTGTAAAGAAAATTTTAACAATGGACGATGTAAAAGCACAGTTGGAATCAGGAAATGGAGATTTGTTTTTTGGTAACGAAGCGGAAACAATTATCGGTCCCGATGGAGTGGAAGAAAATATTATTCCCCTTTATCACCTAGAAGATGCACCGGATTTAACCGGTGGAGTCATTGAAGAAGCAAGAGAACAAATCGGAAGTCAGGCAGGCTCAACAGCAGGCCAACCTATAGTCCTCCTAGATATGAATAATGATGGGGCAAAACAGTGGAGCCGCATTACAGGTGCAAATATTGGAAGAAGGATTGCCATCGTCCTGGATAATAAAGTGCACATGGCTCCTTTTATAAGGGAAAAAATTATTAATGGAGGAACTCAGATTGAAGGCTTTGCTGACATGAATGAAGCCAAAGATATTGCAATTGTCCTGCGGGCAGGGGCACTCCCCGTTCCTGTAAATATCATTGAGGAAAGGATCGTCGGGCCTTCATTAGGCGCAGATTCCGTTAGAAAGGGAACCTTTTCTGTTACCGTAGGATTATGCCTAGTATTACTTTTCATGCTCATTTATTACCGCGTTGCAGGTTCCATAGCTGATTTAGCGTTGATATGGAATCTTTTACTTGTTTTGGCAGTCTTGGCTTCATTGAAAGCAACTCTCACCCTTCCTGGAATTGCAGCATTAATTCTGACGGTGGGAATGTCTATCGATGCAAATGTAATCATTTTTGAAAGGATCCGAGAGGAACTAAGGAAAGGGAAAACTCCTCGGGCAGCTGTTGAAGCAGGTTATAGCAGGGCAATCACCGCCATCGTAGATGCTAATATCACTACCGTAATTGCAGCGCTGGTTTTGTTTCAATTTGGTACCGGTCCCGTAAAAGGATTTGCCACAGTTTTATTTTGGGGAATCCTTATCAGCATGTTCACAGCAATATTCGTTACCCGCACTATTTTTAACTCCTTCACAAAGGGCAAGCAACTGAAAACACTCAGTATATGAGAATTATTAAAGAAACCCACATTAAATTTATGAGCCAAAGACGGGCAAGTTTTATCCTGTCCCTGTTTTTAATTCTAGCTGGTATCGGGTCATTAGTAATGAAACGCGGCCCCAAATTAAGTATTGATTTTC
>CAZOUJ010000255.1:0-2377 GCA_964582955.1 uncultured bacterium | reverse complement strand
CCAGACATAGGGTTTCCGATCATCCACTTGGTATCTATTTGCAGCTACATAAGCAGTTCCTGGTGTATTAGGCGATTCTTCGATGATTGAAATTCTAGTAAACTTCGGCATATCTGTTGGTGTAATATTTTGCCAGTTATTTCCCCCATCTTGGGTAATATGCATGAGACCGTCATCTGAACCAGCCCAGATGGTATTAATGTCATGCTTAGATGGTACCAGAGCGAAAACAGTACCATATATCTCCGGCCCATTCATATCCATTGTGATTAGCCCTCCAGTAGGGCCGAGAGTAGAAGGGTCTGCATAGGTTAGATCCGGACTTTTTTTTTTCCAATTCTGACCATCATCTTCGGAAAGCCATACATGCTGAGAAGATGTATACAGCTTATTCTCATCCAATGGTGAAAAAACAATGGGAAATGTCCACTGCCATCTTTCTGGAAGGGCGCTAGCTGGTTCTCCTGAAAAAAACCGTGGATTCACTTGGATATCACGTATCTGACCAGTAGATCGATTGTAATGAGTAATCAGAGCTCCCTGGCTTCCGGCATAGAAGATATCAAGTTTAGTGTGGTGTCGTGTTATCGATCCACTTTCGCCACCTCCTACAGCATAGTACCAACCATGATTCGGTCCGCGTGCCTGCATATTTCGCCATCCTTCGCTGGGCACACATACCGTACTATTATCCTGTTGAGCACCACACGCATGATAAGGAAAATCATTTGTGACATTTACATGATACAACTGGGTGGTACTGTAGTCCTGTTCTGTCCAGCTTTCTCCACCGTTGAGCGAGATATTTCCACCACCATCGTTGGAGTTTATCATCCGTTTCGGATCATTTGGATCGATCCACAGATCGTGATGGTCACCATGAGGTGTACTAATCTGAGTATCGAAAGTAATTCCACCATCCGTTGATTTGTAGAGGCGTGTATTGAGAGCGTAAACCGTCTCTCTGTCCCATGGATCTGCAACAATTCGTGAATAGTAAAAGTGACGTTGTCGTATTTTACGATCGTCATTTGTCCTTTCCCATGTGGCACCTGCGTCATTGGAACGGAACACACCTCCTTCCGGTGCTTCTATCACAGCCCAAATGCGGTTGGCATCAGCTGGAGAGATGGCCATACCAATCTTTCCGATAGGGCCTTCTGGCATTCCAGAGTTTTTGGTTAGTTCGTTCCATGAGTCTCCGCCATCAATGGATTTGTAGATTCCACTGAAAGGTCCTCCACTCCACATTTTCCATGCTTTCCGGTATACCTGCCATAAAGAAGCGTAGATTACGTTTGGTTGTTTCCGATCAATACAAAGATCCACGCCACCAGCTTTAGGACTTTTGTAGAGAATTTTTTCCCATGTATTACCACCATTTTTTGTACGAAAAATGCCTCGTTCGTCATTGTCACCATAAGGATGGCCCAGTGCTGCTACATAAACGATATCGGGATCGGTGGGATGAATACGTATTCGAGCTATAGCCTGTGTTTCTCGGAGACCAACATGGCGCCACGTTTTCCCACCATCCGTTGATTTGTAAACCCCATCGCCCAGAGTAATTGAGCCACGTAACTGTGTTTCTCCGCCACCGATATAAACGATATCAGGGTTAGTTTCCGCCACTGCAACTGCGCCTATAGAAGATGAAGATATTTTACCATCCGTAACTGGAAACCAGATATTACCGCCATCAGTAGTTTTCCAAAGCCCTCCTCCAGTAGCACCGAAGTAGTATTCATTCGGTCGACCTGGACTGCCAGTTGATGAAAGTGAACGGCCGCCACGATTAGGACCGATATTTCGCCATTCTAGGCTTTTGAAAAAGCTGTTGCCATATTGCTCGGATTTGAGGGAAGATATCATTAGAAAGCGGGTTAATCGGTTTATCATTGATCTCATCCTATTGTTTTGGTAAAGACTATTTCTAGATATGAAGCGGACCACAACTTCAAAGACTAATAAATTCCCGTCATAGATACAATAGGTTCTAATAATCATCAATCTTGACGATTCGTAGGTTTCTAGGTATTTTCTGAGGAAGTAAACCAAACAGGAATCAATATAATACTACTTCAAGACACTATCATTTTTTTGATCTACAAGATGATCAATGAAATAAAATGAATTTAATCGATGGACTGAAAAACCGAAAATTTTTCCGGGCAATATTGTTCTACGGAGTAGTCGCTTTTGTGATATTGCAACTAGTGGAAATTATTTTTCCTATTTTGGATTTTCCAAAATGGACACCCCAATTGGTTATTATTCTTTTGCTATTGGGATTCCCTTTAAGCCTGATGTTGGTTTGGATGTTTGATCAAACATCTGAGGAAGTGGTAAAAACTGATTCTTCAACTCGTCGCTCCAT
>CAZOUJ010000254.1:0-2390 GCA_964582955.1 uncultured bacterium | reverse complement strand
GGATCATTAGTAATGAAACGCGGTCCCAAATTAAGTATTGATTTTCAGGGAGGAACACTGATTGCTGTTCAATTTACACAGCCCATGAAAATTACACAGATCAGATCTGCTCTTAATTCCGTTCCGGTAAATGGTAGAGTGATTGATCTCAGCAAGGAAGAAATGAAACATTTCGGTGGAGAAACCAATGTTGCAATCCGCCTCACTCCACGAGAAAATGAAGGAGAACAATTTGTCCAGTCAGTTATTACCCACTTATCTACTTCTTTCCCTGATTTGGTACCAGAAGATTCCAAAGACTTCATTTTGACTATTGAAAAGGTAGGACCAAAAATTGGAGCTGAACTTAGTGGAAAAGCCGTTATGGCAATTGGGTCCGCGCTCCTTTTGATTTTACTCTATATTTCCATTCGTTTTGAATTTATTTTCGCTCTTGGTGCCATTGTTGCCCTATTGCATGATGTATTGATCACATTAGGTATTTTTTCTATACTGGATTATGAGATTTCACTTCCTATTATCGCTGCTTTCTTAACGATAGTAGGATATTCATTAAATGATACCATTATCATTTTTGATCGAATCAGAGAAAATGTTAAATCAAACAAACGCGCTTCTTATATTGATACTGTAGATAAATCTATTAATCAATCCATTAGCCGAACTCTCATCACCTCTTTAACCACTTTTTTAGTGGTTTCCATCCTATGGATATTTGGAGGAGAGGTTATTCATCTCTTTGCATTTGCCATGATGGTTGGTGTGATTATTGGAACCTATTCCAGTATTTACGTCGCGAGTCCTTTCGTAGTGCTCCTCCACAGCAGAAAGCAGACTAATTAAATATTTCATAGCACTTTATTCAATAGTGCATTAATTCATTTTTATTTATTTTAATTTTTTCACTTCATCATAACTGTAATTGACGGAACTGTTATTACCAGCGTCTTTTACCAGAATTACTTGGTACCCATCTACATTGTTCACTTCCTTGATTCCATCAATATGCATTTTCTTGTGTTTAAATGTAGGATTATCACTGATCTTTGTCTTCGCCTCTTTCGCACTGTCAGCAGCAATAAAATAATTACCGTGCTGTTCATAGAGTCCATCCATCAGGTCAGGATCATAAAAGCCCACGTGAATCAGATAGAGTTTCATATTAAATACCTTTTTAATTAAATTGGCAGATCTTAATTCAAAAATTAATATTAATTTACTATCCAACAATTTAATTGCAGAGGTAACTATGAAAACAAAAGTATCGATTATATTATCGTTAACTTTATTTTTTACAACCGGATGTGAAGATAACTTCACAAAACAATCTACACCTGAATGGGTATATAAAATACTCTCTCGGACCACAAACAACAGTTCGCTGGTGGGTGCTTGGTCTTATTCATCAATCGTTTCTTACGATAATACAGAATGTTCGGGAGAAGGTGAACTCTCTGATTACAATGGTACAGTTACATACGGTGAGATGGATGCAGTGAGAACTGAAAATGTTTTACTCACATTTTCTGATTTTCAACAGAAAGGATATTCAGAAAATACGTTTCAGGATATGTGCTCCCAAAAGAACGGTTCTTTGAATACGAGTGGTGACTGCGAACTTATGTGGGATACACATTTTGAATACTATCTTACTGAAGATGGATATTGTGAAACGTACTCAAAAGATAGTTCAAAAGGAAAATTCATCACATTTTGCGGTAGTTTAACCCAATTAGATGGTTCAACTGAATTAACTTTTTCGTGGGATTCGGATAAAGCTGAAAAGTCAGGTTGTAAGATTATTGAGCTTACTATTCAGTAGTTGAAATCCACACAATTAATACTAAGAAACCCTGCAAACGCAGGGTTTCTTAGTTTACAGAAAGAAAATTGAAATGGTTACTTATTGACAAAATATGTAATTTGAAATATGTCAAACGGTGACCGCAGATTTGATATAGATTGGCTCAGGATCATAGCACTTGGTCTCTTAATTATCTACCACATCAGTGTTGTTTTTCAGCCTTGGGCTTATTTTATTTATTTTATCCAGAGTGAGAAATCGGTTGAGAGTATCTGGCTTGCTATGAGCCTGATCAATATCTGGCGCATCCCGCTTTTGTTCATTATTTCAGGAATGGGTGGCTGTTTTGCCATGCGCAGGAGAAACTGGAAAGAATTGCTAAAGGATCGGACAAGGAGAATATTATTACCTCTGATTTTTGGTTCATTATTTATTGTTCCTGTTCACGGATATATTTACCAAACATTTATGGGCCTTGAACATATCTATTTCCCAAATTTGGGGCACCTTTGGTTCCTGAACAATATTTTAATCTATGTTCTGGTTCTGTGCCCCGTTTTCTTTTATCTAAAGAGAAACCCCGATA
>CAZOUJ010000253.1:957-2409 GCA_964582955.1 uncultured bacterium | reverse complement strand
GGATGATGAAATGCGCATGTGGTTACCAGCTTTTAAAAAGGTAAGGAGGATATCTGCAAAGAAAAAGGGTGATTCATTTATGGGTTCTGACTTGAGCTATGAAGATATGTCAAACCGCGACATGAGTGAGAACGAATATATGCGACTTGATGATGAAACTGTGAATAAAATTGCATGTTATGTTTTAGAAATCAGGCCGAAAAAAGAAGTAAAATCTATCTACTCTAAACATGTTTCCTGGATCGCTAAAGATGGTTTATATGGTGTGCAAGAAAAGTCCTATGACAAGCGGGAAGAATTGAAGAAGAGAAAAGAATTCACGTTCCAAAAAATGAAAAACTATTATGTCATTGAACGGGTTTTTGTGGAAGATGTTCAAAAACAACATACCACAGAGGTCACATTTTCAGATATCCAGATTGATTCAGGAATTGATGAAAATTTGTTTCAGGAAAAAAATCTTAAACGGCTTCCATAAAAATAGTAGGAGGGGGACATTATATAGAGATGAAATATCCCCCGGTTATTAGCCAACAGATGGAATCAAATAAATATAGATTCCCATAAAGTGAGAGAAGCTTCCCCCTAATACAAACAGGTGCCAAATGGCATGATTGAAGGGGAGTTTCTCCCAACTGTAAAAAATAAGTCCTCCTGTATAAAAAGCACCGCCAATTAGCAACCAAACTACTAGTTCAGCAGGTGCTGTGTTTAGAAGGGATTTAAAGACAATCAAACTTAACCATCCCATGACAATATAAGAAACTAGGGAGAGGCTTTTTAATTTATCAAAAAAGAAAATTCTGTGTATAATGCCACCAATTGCCATTGTCCAGACCAATCCAAAAATAGTCCATCCCAACGTAGTTCGTAATGTGATCAGTAAAACCGGTGTATACGTTCCAGCAATCAGCAAATAAATAAATGACTGGTCAAGCGTTTTGAATATTTGTTTTATCCTGCCATTAGAAAAGGCGTGGTAAAGAGTAGAAGACATATATAGTAAAATTAACGTAGCGCCAAAGATACTCACCCCCACGATGCTCCAAGCATCACTATTGTAGCTGGCATAGACTACCATGAGGACCAGTGCAACGATACTCAAAACAGAACCGATGCCATGGGTTATAGAATTGATTAATTCCTCTGCAAAAGATTCTTTAGCAATAGATTTGTGGTCGTTTTCCATTTTTTATAAACAGTTTAATTTCTAAGCGGTTTCCCTTTTTTCAGCATGTGTTTGATTCTGTCTTGAGTTAATGATTCTCCTGCCAGGGATACGAACACCTCCCGCTCTATATCCAATAAATATTGTTCGTCTACTTTTTTTGTTAATCCTGCCTTATCTCCGCCGGTCAGGACATACGAAAGTTTTTTCCCGATTTTTTCATCATGATCAGATATTTTCCCTTGGGTTTTAAAACCTTTCAACGCCATGGACATGGCAGTTCT
>CAZOUJ010000253.1:0-947 GCA_964582955.1 uncultured bacterium | reverse complement strand
CAAGAGCTTTTTGTTTTGCAGCCCAGATTCGATGATCATTGTTGAGTATCACTGTGTCCGTTTTTAGGAGGTATCCAAGGAATTTAGCTTCATCCGCACTGGTGGCAACTTTTGCAAACCCGATGGTTTCAAATGCTTTTTGAACCAAAGGAAAGACATTCAACCGTCCAGTTTTTCCTGAGTTTTCGATCAGATTAAGGAGGAGACGTAAATTCCCTCCTGCACCTGGGATTAACCCCACACCAACTTCTACAGCACCAATGTAGAGCTCTGCTAATGTAACTCTGTGTGCAGTTGGTCCGATAAATTCAAAGCCACCACCAAGTGTCAAATGAAAAGGCGCAGCAATCACAGGTGATTTTGAAAACCGGATTTTTTGTGTCAAATCCTGAAATATCTTAACAGTTTGTTCTAAACCATTCCAGTCTCCGTTTTCACAAAATTGCAGAATTCCTGCTAAATTTGCACCAGCGCAAAAATTTTGTCCCTGATGTCCAATAATCATAGCTTTATATTTACCAGCTTCAAGCAAATCAAGGCCTTCATTTATTATTTGTAAAATGGAACCATCAATGGGATTTAAAACGGGTTGAAGAATAGAATGAAACTCTACGTTTATGATTCCATCTCCTACATCGATTATACTTGCACTCCAATGTTTTGTGACTAGGTTCCCGGAAGATTTCTTCAAAATTAAATTTAGTGATTTATTATCCTGTTTCTCTGTTTTGAAATCCTTCGATACCATATCATATAAATATCGGGATCCTTTAGATATTTCATAAAAGTGATTTTTTCCGGAAGCAAGCATATCCTGAATCCATTTTGGAACTTTCTTTTCTTCAGCATTCATCCTATCCACGGAGCGGTCTAGGCCGATAGCATCCCAAGCTTCGAAAGGGCCCAGATCCCATCCAAAACCCCATTTTAGGGCATTATCTACATTA
>CAZOUJ010000252.1:0-2430 GCA_964582955.1 uncultured bacterium | reverse complement strand
GACAACTTGAAAAGTGATTCAATAACAATATCTACTAACTTATCATTTTTTTCACCTTCCAAGACTGGTCTTCTCCCTATAGATGTAACCAACTTACAATTATGGTTATTTAGGAGTTGATCCAATAGCTGTTTACCTGTAGCTCCAGTACCACCAATAATTATGGCTTTAAATCTATTTTCTTGGATTGGTGATGTGACGCAGTCAAACATATTTTAATCTACAAATCATCTTATAAAAAAACTCCCACCAATTTATTCCATCCACATTTTTCTAGAAGGAGGTGGGCTAATTCATCAACACCAAAATCCTAGTCCGCACAAACTCTCCACCATATATATGGCTGAGGTAAATACTCGCTGATAGGGAGAAGTTATATCACTGCTTCAGAATAACTAGTCGTGAATGTACTCTCGATATAATCACCAAAATGGAATGGCTCATAACGAGGCGGATTATCTTTACTACAGAATGCATCCAGCGGAACCACGACCGTATCAAAGTTTGGCTCAAAGAAGAATGGAAGAGAGCACCGATTATTATATTTTGGCGGAATCACACGGTGAACAGTTGCCCTATAGTAATCATTGGTCCACCGCTGGATCATGTGTCCAATATTAATCAGTAAGGTTCCGGGGATTATCGGAGCACTGACCCACTCGTCTTCAGTATATTTTACTTCCAGCCCACCAACATTATCTTGAAGTAAAATAGTGAGAAATCCATAATCAATGTGAGCCCCAATTCCATCACCCACATTTTCTCTCTGATTATTTCCATATGGGGGATAATTTGAGATTCGCATAAAACTGTGAGATTTGCTCATAAAAGGGGCAAAAAAGTTTTTCTCCAATCCCAAGCTTAAAGCCATTCCCTCCGTGATTCTTCTGCCCAAAATAATCGTAAGATCCCAGTGTCTTTCCAAAACTTTTCTGAGATTAGGTTGGTTCTCCGGCCATTGGTTAGGACCCACCAATTGGTCTCCTGCTATTACTTCAGGGTGGCTCGGTTCAAGATCAAGCCCAAAATCTACACATTCATGCCAATCATATTTATCATTAGTGAGTTCCATACCCAAGGGTGTATATCCCCGGAATATGTCCGATTTACCAATATGAATTTTCATTTTTTCTTTTTCCGGAAGATTGAAAAACTCCTGCATTGCAGATATGACAGTATCAAGATGATCCTGTGGGATTTGATGGTTCTTTACATAAAAGAAACCAACATTTTTACATGCATCTCCTATTTCCTTCACTGCCTTTCGTACCAACTTTGGACTGTCGTGGGGACCCATAAGTGGGGAAATATCAATAATCGGGATATCCTTAAATGACGAATTATTTTTAATCATTCTACTTCAACAGCACCATCTTCTTCGTCTGGCAAAATTCTCCTGTCTGTATCTGATAGATGTATACACCAGCGCTCACAGGGCTACCCATAGAGTCTGTTGCATTCCACTGGACTGACTTGAAACCTGCTTGGTGGGTAGTATTTACCAGTTGGATAATCTCTTTACCAAGCATGTCGTAAACAGTGAGTGTAACAAAAGCATCTGATGGGAGATCATATCTAAGGGTTGTGATAGGGTTGAATGGATTGGGAAAGTTCTGATGCAGGGTAAAGATAGCAGGGGCCACTGCTTCA
Source organism: uncultured bacterium (assembly GCA_964582955.1). Classification (GTDB taxonomy): domain Bacteria; phylum Fidelibacterota; class Marinisomatia; order Marinisomatales; family AB-629-J13; genus AB-629-J13. Next base: position 780 of record CAZOUJ010000252.1, on the reverse strand, counting down.
AGCTCTAATGTAAATCTCTGTGCTGATGGAACAGTGATCTCTCCTGAACCTTCAAGAATATAATCTTCACCTGATCTTAGTACCCAGTTGTAGTGTTCTCCAGCATTAACTTTAATATCATAAACAATAGTAAGAGATTCAGTGGTGGGCATTACTTCTATTTCTCCGTAGTCTTTCACCAGTCTCCATCCATCCTTGAACCGTACATCAAAGGCTCCTGCTGGAGGTTTTGGAGGCAGGCTGTAGCTATGTCTGTCTTTATCTGCTAGCTCTATTCCGAAGTATAACTCTGAACCGTTAATGCTTAGGGTATTACCCTTAAGACTATAGTCTCTCGGTGAAGTTTTAGCTAATCCTCCATCTGTAAGAATAATATCTCCTTCTTCGTAGGCTCTAATCCAGTAGCCTTTCCCTGGTAAAAGCTCTTCGGATAAAAAATAACCATCTGAGCAGCCAAACAAAGTATTCTCTATTATGACCCCATCAGGGTCATCAATAGAATAAATTAAAACTGCCGCTGTAATTCCAGTTATTAAGTTCCAATCAGCATTTAGATTCAAGGTTAATTCACTGATGGGAGAACCAGTGATGGTTGTAGATCCTGCTTCCTCAAACCTTAACCAGTAACCAGTACCTGCGTTCATAAAAGACTCCAGAACATAGGACTCACCAAATGAAAATAGAGTGTTCTCTATGGCATCAGGAAATATTGTCAGGTAGAATGAATCTTCAGTCTCAAGAGGGAGTCCTACAAGGTTCCAGTCTGATTGTACCTCTACA
>CAZOUJ010000251.1:0-2432 GCA_964582955.1 uncultured bacterium | reverse complement strand
ATTCCATTTGTGGAATAAGTTAAGTCTGTAAAAGAAACACCCTGATACTGATTACCCTGAAAATTTTCATTATAAGTAAGGCTGGTTCCATTGATTGAAACATCCGGGGTCTCACAAGGGAGCACCTGCTCGATAGACCAATACACATAGGTGGAATCTTCCACGGGATTATAGTAGCGGTCATACACAAGTGCCGCACACTGTACACGATATAAACCTCCACCAATTGCTTCGGTACTGGAGGGGTCCCATTCCGCTTCTATATAATATGGAGGTCCGGTAACAATAATGACCGGAACAGCCACAGCTGAAAAAATTACACCGTCACACTCAACAATAGCGGTAATGCGAACCGGACCGGGGGCTGTCCCACTACTCAATGAAACAGAAGCAACCCCGTTATTTGTATATGCAGAAACCGTGTCCATAGGAGCGGCATTTTCCAAGTGAGCGCCTTCAGGAATATTTGGTCCAAGAACAAACCGTACTTCTGTCGGTATATCAATGAGGATGCCGTCATCATCATACACTTCTGCAGAAATGGTTGTGGATTCAACTCCGCCACCGCCGCTCACCATAATTTCACCTAATGTAGATGGCGGAATTGTGACATAAGCGCAGGTCTCAAATGTTGTATCTTCAATGGAAATATTTAGTGTATTAGATGAGATTGGTTCTGCAAATCCAGGGTGAGAATAATTCGCTGTAATGTTTGAGATTCCTACCTCATCAGGATTTCCAAGATCTTGAAAATACACTGTATCTGTCCCCGTTGTATCGGTTTCGCCAAATGAAGAAATAAATCCCAAGGTTGCATCATAGGTCAATTGAGCTTGTTTTACTGGATTGGATAGCCCGTTTAAAAGACGGGCAACAACAGTGGCTTGTGTTATTCCAGCATCCAAATGAATAATATCTGTGTCAGTTGTCAAAAATAGACTGTAGGGCCAGACATCATCTGAATCATACACATTGAACTGGACGGACTGATATTCCTCTCCCCCGTAAATAACTTTCACGGTCACACCTTCATATGAAGGAGAACCGGGGATATCCACATGAGCGACGCCATCATCAGTGAATAATGCCTGTACCTGACCGTTCCCATCTGAAGACTGGTTAAGAAAATTTAGGGATCCTAAATCATTACCATCTTCATCTGAAACAATAAAATTTAATGAAACTCCTGGTACAGCCATCCCTCCTGTATCATTAACTGTAGCGATCAAGAGTGTATTTGCCTGATCGCCCACAACATCTTCACCCACAATAAAATTATTCTCGTTTTCATCAACAGATACAGGGAGTTGTTCCAATGTTATTGAGTAATGAGTCGTAATAAAAACCTGGACAGAATCAACAATTTCCGGTTCCAGACCGGGATGTACATACCTGCACTGAATATTTGCCATCCCCACATCAGATTGATTCCCTTGATCACGAAAATCAGTAGATACATTTCCGGTAGAATCTGTGACTATTTCCGGTATAATAAATCCTTATCAGATGAAAGATTTAGAGTCACACCAATCACAGGATAATTCAAACTATTCAAAAGTTCACCAGTTATATTTGCCACTGTCTGCCCATTATCCAAAATAATTTCATCTACATCAGTGTTTAAACTTAATTGATAGGGCCATACAACAGATTCATCATACACACTGAATTGAACGTGTTCACTTTCTCCTGTTTGATCACCTATATACACCGTAACAGTAACCCCTTCAAAATCCTGCGTCCCCGATTGATCCTGATACACAGTTTCATTATCTAAAAAGTAAACATATACTTTTCCTGACCCATCGGATGTAAAATTATTTGTTTGAAAACTTCCCACATCATTATTTTCCAATACGTTTGCCATGAACACCAGCACTTGTCCCTCTACTGGATTACCAGAGGGATCGGTGACGGTCGCAATAATCCGTGTTCGGGCATTATCTCCTGAAACATCTTCTCCAACAAGAACAGGATTTCCACTTTCATTTATGGAAACAGAATACTTTTCCAATGCAAGGGAATAATTTGTAACTATAGATACATATTCTATCCCTGTGATTGTAGAGTCAAATCCGGGATGTGAAAAACTGCCTGTAATGGTTGCCAGGCCAACATCTGAAGGCTCACCTAAATCTCGGAAAATTAGACTGTAATCACCGTTGGAGTCTGTTGTTACTTGAGGGGTAATATATCCTCTGTCCGATGAAAAAGATAGGGTCACATTACTCACAACAGTATTTAACCCATTCAATAATCTTCCCGACACCACTGCCTCTGTTTGACCGTTATCCAGAATAATTTCATCTACATCAGTGTTTAAACTTAATTGATAGGGCCAAATATTTGAAGGCTCATACACACTAAATGTAACAGATTCACTTTCACCAGTTTCATCCCCAATAAATGCAGTGACCAAGACTCCTTCAAAA
>CAZOUJ010000250.1:2037-2437 GCA_964582955.1 uncultured bacterium | reverse complement strand
GGAAGGCGGCCAGGATTTATAAATTCTATATCCTCGAACATCTTTTGCTTCATCACCTTCATAATCTGGGTCCAATGCATCTTCGGCATCATTCGACCAATTGACTACTACTTGACCCATTGGAGAATTTCCAAACCAAATCTCAACATCGGGTGGTGCATCAGGGATATCAAATCCATAATCATAGGCAAATTTAGCTTTTTCCAAATTTCGAAAAAGAGATCGTTCTCCTAACGTATGTTCAGAAATTGATTCCGGTGTAAGAGACCAAGTAATTTCATCTTCACCCAACCAGTCAGCTCCAGAGCCTCCCACAAATGCAATAACAATCTTTGCTTTTTCCCCCGGTTCTAGCCTGTAAAGCCCAAAAATCAGCGCATTTTCACACAGATCTATAATT
>CAZOUJ010000250.1:1710-2027 GCA_964582955.1 uncultured bacterium | reverse complement strand
GTAATATTATTTTCATCTTCATTGATTATAGCATCGAACATTTCACGGTCATTATGAGTAAGCGGATTTGGATCGTGATAATCAAACTGGTCAATATTTCCAGATTGCCACCACTTTACACTGACCGGTTGGTGTGAATCCAGAGGATGAACGTATTCTCCAGACGGTAAATAATCTAGAATTCCCAATCCAATATATTGATAAGCGAGTAATTGGTTTTCCTTCTGCCCTTGGAATTCATTTTCACCGGTGTTGGCTGCCTCCAGTTTATAAGGTTGAGCTGTATCATCCCAGTTGGTACCCAGCCAGTCTCCATC
>CAZOUJ010000250.1:0-1638 GCA_964582955.1 uncultured bacterium | reverse complement strand
ATAAACCATTATATGCTGAATATACTGGTCTTTGAATTCCGGAAGATCCGGCGTAAAAGAATCAGACTGGGTGTAAAAGAACACATCATCCTGAGTTTGTTTTCGGTTCACCCTCCAGTCACTCCAACCCATTTCATAACCATCTGCCCAGCCATGAGCAGCAGAGTTGACACTGATACTAGTTTTTAGGACGAAATAGACAGGATCCAGGGTATCAGAACCGGTATTTTTAAAAAAGAGTTCCTGAATAATAAAATCATCATAGCCTGGATAACTCCAGGCATAAGCTTTTCTTGTGCCCTGAATGCCGGATTTTGTCAGCCATTGACTGATGATAATTTCTTCCGGGAATTCATCATTGAGAATATAATCGTGGTACTTATAGTTATGAATTTCAACCGGTTCGTTTCCAATGATGGTCTTATAACCCGGAGCATAATTACTGCGCTGGGAATTGGGCCAGGATGAATCACCTAAAGTTGATTCTAGAGCATTATTAATATCATAAGGTTTAGCCTCAATATCATATGTAATGTTTCGGGTTCCGGAACAGGAAACAAGCGTGTCTGTTCCATTGGAAACTGCCATTATCCAGATGCCTTGCCCTTTTGAATTTTGGGAGATAGTCACACGAGGTGGGTCAATCACATGAGGATCACCATTTATGTAGGCTTCAACATCTCCAAAATATTCAACAAAGTCTATTAATTCACGGGCGATATTGCCAGGATAAGTTAAACTTTCCTGACTGTGGCTACTGGAACTATTTCTGTTTCCGCCTCCATCCAGGCAATTATTTCTGAACGCAGACCACATTTTCCCTCGTGTTAATATGCGATGACGGTACCCTCCGATCATATCTATCTGGGCAAATACAATCATGTGTATCAAAATGATAAAGATGAATCGTCTCATGCAATGATAATATTTACGATCTTTCTGATCATATTTACAAAATATTGTCCATTATATGGACCGTACCAATTCATGATAAATGTTTCATATCCTTTTATATCATACCAGCAATCTTTTGTTATATAGCCTACATAACCGCCATTAAAGCTGGTCACAATCAGGTGGATATCATTTGCGGGAATTCCATTTTTTATTTCAGGGATTAGTTCCCCAGAAAAATCACACGGTGTTCCAGAAAAGATAATATTTCCGATTCTGAATACTGTTATATATTGCGGGGAATCTTCTATAAACCGTTCGAATACCCACGGACGAAATCTCCAATTCTCTGAAAAGGAATGGTTATCAGCACCATTTTTATGCGGCTATTTTCTTTCAGGTTGATTGCTTCATGATGAACTTTTTTTGTTAAGGATGATGCCAGCCAGTTGATACGGTCAAATTGCCCTTATCCGCCACTTTCCGGTCGATGACTGCCTACACCACCAGCAGCAAATGCTGCAAACTCGATGTTTTCTAGAGCCTCCAGAGAATCTACAAGCGCGCCAGGATAATCACGGGAAAAACGGTATTCTTCCTCAGATAAACATGTGGCGTGTGCTGCAAATGTTGTTAGTAATGCGGAGGATCCCGATTTTTTTTGGATTTTAACTACGCGAAACCATGGATCAATGATACCATCTTTGCCAACAAGTCTGTATGTGACAAGTTCCAGAGCATCGT
>CAZOUJ010000249.1:0-2441 GCA_964582955.1 uncultured bacterium | reverse complement strand
CCGGCAAGACGCATTCCCTTATTTCGTTCTTTCCCAAAGATCATGGGTTTGCCCTGCTCTAAAATTAACTGGGTCTCCATTTTTAATTCCCGCTCAGTCAGGTTTGCGAAAGCTCCATCATTGAACACCCAGCAATTCTGATAAATTTCTACAAAAGAAGTCCCGGAATGGTTATGAGCTTCCCTTAATAAACTTTGTAAATGCTTTTGTTCCCTGTCAATTCCACGAGCAATAAATGTTCCTCCAGCGCCCAGTGCAAGTTGAGGTGGATTAAATGGATAGTCCACACTTCCTAATGGTGTAGATTTAGATATATGTCCCTGTGCAGACGTAGGGGAATATTGTCCTTTGGTCAAACCGTACACTTCATTATTAAACAGCAAAATATTGATATCTAGGTTCCGTCGTAAAATGTGGATAAGATGGTTTCCACCTATACTCATAGAATCGCCATCTCCGGTGACAACCCAAACTGAAAGGTCTGGATTAGCTAATTTGGCTCCGGTGGCCAACGGCGTGGCCCGACCATGAATCGAATGGAATCCGAATGTATCCATATAGTATGGAAACCTGCTTGAACATCCAATTCCCGATACAATAAGAAAATTTTCTTTGGGCACGCCCAATTCAGGAAATACTTTCTGAACCTGAGCAAGAACGGCATAATCTCCACAACCGGGACACCATCTTACATTCTGATCTGAAATAAAATCTTTCCGTGTTAATGTTGTTTTAATCGGGACAGTCATTATCCATCTCCATTCATTTCTTTAATTGCAGAATAAATTTCGTTAACAGTAAATGGTTTTCCCTGAACTTTATTTAACCCCTTAGCATCCACTAAAAATTTGCTTCGTATAAGCATCAATAATTGTCCAAAATTCATTTCAGGAATCAGAATACTTCTAAATTTTAACAAAACTTCTCCAAGATTTTTTGGGAAAGGATTAATATGATTTAAATGAACATGAGCAACCGATTGTCCATTTTCTCTTGCCTCATTTACTGCTGTTCGAATAGACCCAAAAGTGCTTCCCCATCCCAAAACTAATATATCACCACTTTTTGATCCATAGGGTTTCACCTCTGGAATTGATTCAGCAATTATATCAACACGTTGATGTCTCAGTTCAGTCATTTTATGATGGTTAAGAGGATCATAACTTACATTACCGGTTTGCTCATCCTTCTCAAGTCCTCCCACACGATGTTCCAATGCCGGGCTCCCTGGAAGTGCCCAATTTCGAGCCAACTGTTTTTTGTTTCTCTTAAATGGCAGAATCCCGTTTCCATCTTTAATAATATGATTCTTGATTTCAGATAGGTCATCCATGATAGGTATCAGCCAGGGTTCGGATCCATTGGCTACATAAGCATCAGATAAAAGAATTACCGGGGTCATATACTCCAAGGCGATCCGACAGGCTTCAAAAGCAACATAAAAACAATCTGCCGGAGTGGATGCAGCTATAACAGGTATTGGAGCTTCTCCATTTCTTCCAAATAATGCCTGAAGTAAATCAGCCTGCTCCGTTTTAGTAGGCATCCCGGTTGAAGGACCTCCACGCTGAACATTTACAATGACCAGTGGAAGTTCAGTGGAAATTGCCAAGCCCATTGCTTCCGATTTAAGTGCAATCCCAGGTCCGCTAGTTGCTGTTACTCCTAATAAACCTGAATAAGATGCACCAATCACACTCATTATAGCAGCAATCTCATCCTCAGCTTGGAATGTTTTCACCTTAAAATTTTTATGACTGGCCAATATATGGAGAATATCACTTGCAGGTGTAATGGGATATCCTCCATAATATAACTCACAATTTGATTTTTTAGAAGCAGCCATCAGTCCATAGCACAGGGCCTGGTTTCCCATAATATTTCTATAAATCCCAGGTTCAAATTCTGCTTTTGAAACTTTATATGAAGACTGAACAGCCTCAATTGTATCCCCATAGTGATACCCCGCTTTCAATGCACGAACATTAGACTCCACTAATTCTGGTCGCTTAGCAAACTTCTTTTTCAAAAACGAAAGAGTAGAATCCATCGAACGGTCATACATCCAGAACATGAGCCCCAATGCAAACATATTCGTGCAGCGTGAAACCGTCTTTGGTGAGAGGTCCATGTCTTCCACTGCATATGCTACGATTTTGGTCATGTCCTAATCAATTAGCTTATTGATTTTTAAGGTATCATCTTCGAGCGGGTTAGAGTCCCATCCCGCCAGCTTCAGGTTCTTTTTCGTATAATTTGCTTTATTCGCCAGGATGGTACCATTTCCCTTCAGGTCCTGTAAATTGGCCTTTAGTGCAGCAGGATTCATGGCAACCAGAACATCAAGGTCGTCTCCGGGAGTTTGAATTATATCACTGCTGAATTGAATTTGATAGGAACTGACGCCTGCTAAGGATCCTGCAGGAGCACGAATTTCAGCA
>CAZOUJ010000248.1:0-2453 GCA_964582955.1 uncultured bacterium | reverse complement strand
CATGTCTAGCTATATTCTTTTTTGACATCAATATTATGGGGTTGGGTTGGATTGGAGGCGTTGTGCCATAGGGTAAGTCTCTGTCTAACGCTGTCTGCACTTTCTGAATTTACCATCGGGTACAGCTAAGAAAAAGTTACTGACGGGCTTTCTAAGGGTCGGAGCGGGGAGATTTGAACTCCCGACCCCTGCTCCCAAAGCAGGTGCAAGAGCGTCTATTTACCAATGAGAGACCTCATTTTAGATGGAGTTACTGTTACTATACCGGTAACTATAAATACTTTACTAAAGGTTGCGGGGGAGATGTCGCTTTTCCATAAACTCATTAAAAAGGCTCCTTTATTTCAAAAGCAGCATTTTTTTGACTTGTTTAAAATTACTGGTTTTTAGTACATAAAAGTATGTGCCGCTTGAAACAGTAGTTAACCGATTGCTGGTACCGTCCCATCTAATTGTATACTTGCCCGCAAATTGTTCCTTGTTCACTAAGCTTACTACCTCTTGACCAAGAATATTGTAGACTGACAATATCACTCTTTGATCTGTTGGTATCTCATAATTTATAGATGTAACCGGGTTGAAAGGATTAGGGTAGTTCTGGCCTAAAATATAATCTGTGGGGATGGATGCAATCAGTTCATCCACTTGAAAATCAACCCAAGAGGAAGGTCCATAAAGAATAGTAAATTTTCGGCCCAGTGTATTTGTATGGCCTTTTTTGAGATTGAAATAACTCTGATCGAGAAAGTTGAATTTCCCCCCATTACTTCTATCTACCATGATCATTTTATTGCCGGCCTCTGTTTCACCCTCAAGAGCAATGGACAAAGTAATTTCTTCTCTGTTATTATTTGGGTGTAAGTATCCATGCCAGGTAAAGGTGGAATCACCGGAATATTTTATGTCCTGCAAAAGGTACTTTGGCTGATCTGAATCTGGCTCTATAACCCAGTCAAACTTTATTCTGTCATTATTATTGGGTACGAGAGGTTCTGTTACATTGTCATACATATCAAAATCTTTTTCCGCCTGGGGATGGTTTCCGATAAAGTTGTTAGTGTCAGAATATCCCATTGAGTTGAAACTGACGCGGGTTCTGAATAGCTGTTTAGTTTTCATAGCTGAAACTTGGTTGTTGGTATTTTTTCTGTCTTTAGATCCGTCACTTGAGAAAAAACTGGAACGCTGACTCCCATCAGAACCGATGGCAGTGAGAACAACAGTGGTATCAGCTTTGTTACAAATAATATATCCACCAAAGGGAGTGATGGTAGTCTTGTAATCAGACCATCCATCATTATTACTATAATCTAATGGACCGCAGAAAAGGGTTTGATCAACATCACCCAGATTAAACGAGAAGGGGTAAGGGTTGCCCACCATGTTCCATCCTGGTTTCAATACCCATTTCAATGTGTCCACATCTGTAACTACACCGCTGCCAAGAGTAAGATCACACTCTTCACCCACTTTTTGGTAAACCCAGTAGCTTACACCGGTAAGGATTTCTGCCGGTTCTACATATTCACCATTAAGATATTGCCAGATAACGAATTTATCTTTATCAATTTCACCGAAACTGTTGTAGAAAACATCTTCAATAGTATTTTGGTCTAACTGAGTAGGTATGGATATAAGGAGCCAGGTGTTTGTTGGAAAACATCCAGGGAAGGCAATTGTCACTGAAGGTATTTTTACCGGAAGGCTGTGCATGGCAGAATTAGAAGCATAACCGAGGATATCGGATGCGTAGAAGAAAAATTTTATTCCCTTCTCATCAATTGTTTCCAAAGTCACAGTCTTTTCAGCCTCCAAGAGCCTTATTCCCTCATCAAAGGGCATTTGGTATGATGTGTATACCTGTGACCCTCCCTTGCCCACCTTAAGAAGTACGCTTTCCAATGGAAGAGAATCCTTAATAGTGGCTGTGATTAAGAGATCTGTAGAGGCACTGTTTTCTCTCGAAATAGATGTACTATTTCCCTCGATGGCCAATGTATCCTTATCTGTAGTAATATTGAATATTGCAGGCGGGATATCATCTTGAAAAACATTGATATAGACGCTGGTGGTGTCACAGGATTGTTCCTCGTCACAGATTGAGTAATGAATAGAATCATTTCCTGTGAACATAAATAAATGACTATAGTCAAAAGTGATATTGGAATCTGAAACTGTGGCAATACCACCGTTGTAGGTGGATGTTATTTTCCAAGACTGATTATTTGCTTCCCGAAAGATTAAAAGGGTTGACGCATCAATATTATCTTCAGGATCAGTATCATTAAGTAAAACATTTACTACACCAATGTTCCCCTGAAATATCTGAATTGAGTCGGATATTGCTATAGGGGGTTCAGGTATATCAATAACAGAGATAATTACCCGAGCTTCAGCAATATTCCCATCTTTATCTTCAACGCAGTATTTGAAAATATCTTCACCGTAAAAGC
>CAZOUJ010000247.1:0-2461 GCA_964582955.1 uncultured bacterium | reverse complement strand
CAGACTCTCATTGGTACATGGACTGTAAGCGCTACGGATGGTGAATTTGATGTTCCGGCTCAATTTATATTTTTGCTCACTATAGATGCAACAGCCCTTTCAGTGTTGGCTGAATCAGCCCTGCCGGAGAAATTTGCTTTGTACCAGAATTATCCCAATCCCTTTAATCCTGTGACCTTTATTGCCTATGACCTTCCGGAAAGGGCAGAGGTGGCTATTTCTATTTACACACTGTCAGGACAGTTGGTCAGGCAGTTTAACCCAGGCATATATGAACCAGGTCATTACCGCTTTTCCTGGAATGGGTTGAATGATAGAGGAAACCGTATCAGTGCCGGTGTGTATCTCTACCGAATACAGGCAGGTGAGTTTGTACAGACCAGAAAAATGGTGTTGTTGAAGTAGTTTCCTACTCTTTATAAAAAATAGGTTATCTGGGTTCGATTTCCAGTCGTTTCCCTATTTGAAGATGTCGATAAATATTGATACTGTTAGTATTTATCAACTTTTTATGTACTCATTTTTAATAATTTTTATGCGCTTGGTAATGATGTGAATCATATAATACCATAGGAGTGCCAGCAGTACATTGACCAAAACATAGAAAGGCCATTTGCCAAACAGTCGTTCTATATCCAATGTCGGTTCACGTAAGTCTAGGAGATTCTGGTTAAATACTAAATTATAAATAATGATAATTCCTGTATAAGAAACCATGGCTTTTAATGCGGTACGGCTCGCATCATTTGAAAGCAGATTTCCCTGTTTAATACAGAAAATTGAAAATGCTAACGGAGCTGTATGTTTTAAAATAAACCCTGCCCATGACCATGGATATGTTTCAAGTGGAGGGGAAACAGGGTTTGGCCAAATGAATAAAGTCAATAGGTCACCCGTCCAGGCAAAATAGAAAAAAATATCAAACAATTTTTGATAGTGTTTTATTGTCAGAGTGAGTGCAAGTATTGCAGTAATGTTGCATAACCAAAATAATAGATGGGGATTATGTTGAATGTTATACCATCCTGTCGTGAACAGAGCAAAAATAATACAAAGTTGAATGAGGAATAAAACTCTTCTATCATTTTTCCATGCACCAAGGAAAAGTAAAATAGATAGAATAAGAGTTATTATTGGAGGTTTCAAAAAATATCCTGCTAAGACGTTTCTAGCCTTTTTTGGATATAATCATGTCTTTAAAAGGTTTTTCATGTGAAAAGAAAAAATTAACCTTTATGCTACATTTATTTCAAGAAGGTTGAACTACTTCAACAACACCATTTTTCTGGTCTGTACAAACTCACCTGCCTGTATTCGGTAGAGATACACACCAGCACTTACAGGCCTGTCCATGCTGTCTGTTGCGTCCCAATTAATGGACTTAAATCCTGCTCCTTGAGTGGTATTAACTAACTGATTTACTTTTCTTCCAAGCATATCATAAATGTTCAGCGTAACCAAGGCATCTTCTGGTAAGTCATACCTTAAAGTCGTGATAGGATTGAATGGGTTAGGAAAGTTTTGATGGAGATCAAATAACACAGGTACAACCGCCTCTTGATCTAAAGTGAAGCTATCTGATGAGAGAATCACAAGTTCTCCTGAACCTTCTAAAATATACTTCTCACCGCTTGTGGACGTTAGCACCCAGTTGTGATGCTCCTCATCATTCAAAATTACATCATAAGTAATATTGAGATATTTATCAGGGTTCATTACCTCAATTTCAGCTATGTTCTCTGTTATTTTTGTGTCACCCCTAAAACGTACATCAAAAGCTCCTGCTGGAGGCTTTGGAGGTAGCTGATAGCTAAGTATTTCCTCTTCCGGAATGGAAACCCCAAAGTAAAGGTTGTTACCGTTGAAGCTGATTTTGTTAACATTATCTAAATTCTTTGAGTCAAAAAGGTTTGTTCTGAAGTTATTACCACTTGAAATGGAAATGTTTCCGTCCGTACTTGCATATATCCAGTATCCATGTCCCGGTGTCAAAAGAGTGGCATAATCGTATGAATCTGTAAATTCAAAGATCGTTCCCGGAACCACAATATCTCCCGGATCAGAAATTCCCGAAATGCCTACCACGGAACTAATCCCGCTTATGAGATTCCACCCTGTGTTCAATTGTAGAGTTATTTCATTTACTGGTGTTCCAGATAACTGAGTTGTTCCTTCATTTTCAAAGTGGATCCAGTAACCGCTACCCATTTGTAGTTCTTCCTCTAGTACGTATTGTTCACCATTATAGGAATAAAGTGTGCCTTCAGTTGATTCGGGAAAGAGTGTCAGATAGTTAGAATCTTCAACCTCAAGAGGTAATCCAACAAGGTTCCAGTTTTGAGAGTGATCAACTTCAATGATGTTATTGGTTCCGCCACCATCCCAGTAAATATCATCCAGCCCGAACTCACATGATCCACCATTCACTTCTAATATGACAAACTCATAACTCAACATTCGC
>CAZOUJ010000246.1:0-2482 GCA_964582955.1 uncultured bacterium | reverse complement strand
ATTTTTTATAGAACCATTAAGAATTTGAAAACCTTCAGATACCATTTTTCCCATCTCATTCATCTCGAGTGATTTTTTTGGGATGGTTTTGATCTGTTCCTCCGCAATTTCTGAAGCACGCCTGGCAAATCCTGTAAAAAATAACATTAATCGGGAGTCTAGATACTCCCTTTTCTCTTTGGAGATAGTCATTGGATGAACAGTAAATTCTCGGTCTGAATCAAACTCCACCAAGTTGAGTCCGCCAAAAGCCGTGGCTACTTGATCCTGCGAACCGACAAATTCCTTTATATGGTTCTGTTCGATATCAATTGCCTGTTGAGCAAGTCGTCGTTTGCCTGCAATTTGGCCTTTGAGAGCATAAAGTGTGTTCAGCAGTCCCACAGTAAAAGCTGAACTTGAACCCATGCCAGATAGTGCGGGAATATCAGCGGTGTGAACCACCTCAATCCCATCGTCCATTTTCATATATCTTAAGCATTCACGTATTGATGGATGCTGGATTGAATCAATATCTTTAGTTTCTTCACGCTGAACATACCGGGCCAAATACTTGTACTGAAAATAGGGAGGAAGATAGCGAGTGTTAATATAGCAATACTTATTGATTGATGTGTTAATTACAGAACCTCCATTTTCCCTGTACCAATTCGGGTAATCTGTACCTCCACCAAAAAATGAAACACGGAAAGGTGTGCGGGAAATAACCATATTATTTGATACTTAATTTAAGAACTTAATACGTTCTTACATTAGATATTTCAATATTTACAAAAGAAATTATTCATCACTTTATGTACATAATTAAATGATTCTTTTGATGTATATTGATGATTACCAAATGTAAAACCTTGATCCATGACATAGTCAGAGTTAGGTAATGAAGAATCAGCGCGGTGATTAAAATATTTTAAAGCAGGTTGCTTTGCAATATTGCCAGCAATCAATGGACGAACCTCAACGTTTGAACTCCTGAATTCTTGGAATAAGTCTTCCCTACTAAAAGGGAGCCCTCTTTTTAGTAGCATGGGAAAACCAAACCAGGAATGTTTACTTTCAAGAGTTTCGATCGGCATGTCTATATATTCGTTAAAAGATTCAAAATTTTCAAGGATGTATAGTGCATTATCCCGTCTCGTTTCGACAAATTTATCTAATTCATCTAATTGTATATCCGCGATGGCTGCTTGTAACTCTGTTGGTCTTAAATTATATCCTAAGTTTACAAATAAAAAGCGTGGATCAATTTCTGGATATATTGAATTGTACGATTCCGGGTCAATGCAATCCCGGGTCCAACCATGCGAGCGGAGAATCTTGAGCAAATCGGCTATTTCATCTGAGTCAGTGACGCAGATTCCACCCTCAAGACTTGTTATATGATGGGAATAGTAAAGGCTATATGTGCCAATTTCTCCGTATGTGCCCACATACTGATCTTTGTATTTTGCTCCCATTGACTCGCATGAGTCTTCAATCAGAAATAGATTATATTCTTGGCAAATAGATTGCAATTCCGATAAATCGCAGGGATTTCCATAGACATGCACTGGCATTATTGCCTTGGTTTTCGGGGTGATTGCCCTCTTTACAGCATCAATGGATAAATTTAGGGTTTCCAAATCAATATCGACAATTACAGGAACTAGATTGTTCTGGATGATTGGCCAGACTGTTGTTGACCATGACAGTGCAGGGACAATCACCTCATCACCTGGACTTAGTTGTCCGGAAAATGCGGGGTTTGCCAAGGCACTCAATGCTAGTAAATTGGCGGATGAACCAGAGTTTATCATCACCGCATATTTTGATCCGAAATAATCCGCACACTTAGTCTCAAAGTCTCTGACTTTCGCCCCCATAGTGACGTTGGTTGATAGCAGGCACTCAAGTGCAGCGATGATCTCTTCATGTGAATAGGTACATTCATGAAGGCGAACTCGGGGTACTGCACTATCAAAAGAAAATCTATAGTTGGTGTCTACGAATTCTTTTATAATGTTTTCTATTGATGCATTCATAAAATAGGAAATATAGTTATATACGTAATTATTATTATTGACAGAATGTCGCAAAAATTACCATCATGCGATTCTTTATCGTCTAACATTATAGTTATTATTTGTCATGAATTGTGACAATACTACAGTCTGTATTCTAGATTTATGTATTGATTGTGCCATAAAATTGTGATAATTATATTTTAAGAATATATAGATATATATTAATCCGATAAATAGACTATCAGTACTGATGGCGTATAAGTTCTATCTGATGGGAGTCAGATTATTTAATGGCGAAACCACCAGGGTTTGCGCACCAGTCAAACCTTTGGAGTCGGATACCTTTATCTTCCAAGAACTCATCGACTGCGTTACTTTCACCCTCCCATGGTCGTATGCCGTACTCATCAAAAAGAACAACACCACCAGGCACGACTAAATCCCACAAATGCTCCAGCCCTGTCTTCGTGGGTTGGTAC
>CAZOUJ010000245.1:746-2488 GCA_964582955.1 uncultured bacterium | reverse complement strand
ATTATCCAGGAAAAAGCAAGGAATGGGCGATGCAGTAATATTGGTAATCCTGTCGATACGTCCTTTGGTTATTTTTACAAGCGTTCGTATTTTGTGGATTGGCCTGCACTGAATCGCACCAAGAGGAAACTCCTTCCCGATATTGGCCTTCTGGTTGATATGCAAAATAAAAACAATCCAGCATCCATGAGAGGTGATGATTTTCGAAATGACTTACATATTATATCGGAAGCTCCATTCAGAGTAAGGCCTTGGTTCTACCCCGGACCTTGGGGCGGAAAATTTATGCAAGGACCCATGGGGTTGGAACCAGACAAGCCCAATTTTGCTTGGTCATTAGAATTAATAGCTCCAGAAAATGGAATTGTTTTAGAAAGTTCAGGAAAATATTTGGAATTCACTTTTGATTTTCTCATGTTCCAAGAAAATGAACGTGTATTAGGTAAAAAAACGGCAAAACGATTCCAGTATGAATGGCCAATAAGATTAGATTATTTAGATACAATTGATGGCGGAAACTTATCTACCCAATGCCATCCCAGACCAGATTTTATACGTAAGAATTTTGGAGAAACTTTTACACAAGATGAAACTTATTACATTTCTGTAGCGAAGGAGGGTGCTCGCGTTTATCTAGGGCTTATAGAATCAAGTGATCCTCATGAATTCTAACAAGCACTTATTGATTCTCTTCAAAATGGGAATGAAGTGGATATTGATAAATATGTGCATTCTATCGAAGTCGATCCACATGACCTGATCTTAATTCCAAATGGCACTGTACATTGCAGCGGTAAGGGTAACCTTGTATTAGAAATTAGTGCAACCCCTTACATTTTTACTTTTAAGATCTATGACTATTTACGACGAGATCTAAATGGAAATTTGAGGCATTTAAATATTGAGCGGGCATTTGAAAACATACGATTGGAGCATACAGAACACTTTATCAATAATAATTATATCTCAAAACCAAAATTGATTTCTGAAGGAAATGGCTGGAAAGATTATGAATTATACAATCGACCAGAAACTTTTTATAACATCCACAGAATTGAATTTGACAAGGAATTTTCCTTAAATCTTAAGAATCGTGCCTTTGCAATGAATCTTGTAGAATGAAGAGAGATCACAATTGAAACTGGGAGTGGTCATGTTGCAAGATTAGCATTATATGAAACTATCATCATCCCTGAAGCAGCTAAAACAATCAAAGTAAAAAATCTCTCTGATGTTCATTCAAAAATTGTTTACACTTATGTACGCCCATCCTCATTAACAACCAAATTAAATGATCCAATAAAATAATTGTTATGAAGCGGATAGTTCGTTTAACAATTTTTGGTTTTTGTACCTTTTTGATTTCAGGATGTTATTTTGATGAAATAAATCAACCAGCTATTTCCCAGCAAAATGAGAATATTCAAATTGAATTAAATATAATTGATCCTTTTGCACCAGAACCAAATCCCCATAAGGGAGTAATTTGTGTATTGGTGCCAACAGACTGGGAGTTCATATCAGGGAATTATTCTTTTGGAGGGAATGGAGGATCCCTGGCATTTTCAGAAGAGTGGGCAGATTCAGCTGAAAACTGTTATCCAGCACAATTGATTCATGATGATATGCATTGGGTTGGTATGATTTCCGATATAGGGTATGCTTATGAGGATCCAATTGAAATTTTAGTTAACATAGAATTTAGAGTTGGTTCTCTAACTGGGTGCTTTCCTATCGCTTAC
>CAZOUJ010000245.1:0-736 GCA_964582955.1 uncultured bacterium | reverse complement strand
AAGCTACACCTAATTTAATTTGTTCAGGAGTGCAGTCCTGGGCTCCTATTTCCTATCCCCATCCTATTCAAATTGAAACAACTGATGATTGTAATTCAATCACAGCAGTTGCAGAAGAAAATTGGTCCGAGCTTTTTCATCGCTATGAGGGCTGGACGGGTGCAGATGGTATTTATTCAATACCTTTCAACGGAAACGAACAATATAGTGGACTTAATAATAAAACATTATTTGTTTTTAGTGACACATTTATAGGAAATGTTGATTCTACGACAGGAGCAAGACTTCCGCCAACCCACCTTATAAATAATACATATGCAGTTATGGATGGAAATATACCTGTTAATGAAAATATTGATTTTTATTACCATTATGATACAGATGGGAATCCCACTACCGTTTTTGTTCCTAGTACTGAAAACAGTCAAGAGGGAGACTGGTACTGGTTGATGGATGGAATTTCTATTAATGATCGGTTTTATTTATTCGCTTTAAGAATGGACCATGGGGATGATGGACAACAGGCTTTTGCCATTGCAGGAGTTTCTCTCATTTCCTTTGACCTTACAGAAAATTATGAAATATCCAACCTTGAAGAGATGGATACACCCTTATTTTATGAAGATCCTGAAGGTTGGAGTGTAGTATATGGTCAAGCTATATTATCAAAATTGTTAGATTCGGGGAATCCGAATCCTGATGGATATATCTATTTTTATGGTGTAAAGGATGGGAT
>CAZOUJ010000244.1:0-2498 GCA_964582955.1 uncultured bacterium | reverse complement strand
GATGGCGGTGAGTTTTTTACCGGAAAAACTAAATTTGCTGGGGTTAGAGTGTCAACAAGTCCATCATTATCCATTGCAGCCACCACAAAACCAAATACATCAAAATTGGTAAGAATGGGAACGTAAAATATACCTGACTCCTCAGTTGTAAAAGACCAGGAAGTATCCACATTCCATCTATATTGATATCCAATAACTTCACCATCAGAATCTTCTCCCCACCAGTGAAGCTCATGACGGCTTGTGAATGTATCTGTAAATGCATTGTTTAATGTGTCCAATATATGGGTCGTATCAGTGATATTTCCCAAATCATAGTGCCACTCTCCAGTAACCGTATCTTGATAAGAAAAAATTGTATCGGTGGCAACTAACGACAAATATGTTTCGGGAGTTTTCTGTTCCAGGGGATTTGACGGATCATCATACTCCCAAAGGGAGCATGATAGTACCATAAACACATACAGTATGAGGATATGGTTTGTATATTTCATTTAAAAATATTTGGACATTATATTTTCACAGGATATCGGGTTTTTACCGAACTAGAGTCATTTTTTTATGGTCTACAAAATCTCCCGCTTTCATACGGTAAATGTAGATGCCAGAACTGACATAGTTTCCGCTGTTGTCCATTCCGTCCCAATTTATGGTATACATACCCGGCATGTATTCCTTCTCTTCAAATGTACGAACAATACGGCCAAGCAAATTATAAATGACAAGTCTCACGCTTACTTGGTCACCAACTTCAAATTGCAAACGAGTAACCGGATTGAATGGGTTAGGATAGTTCTGTGAAACAGAATATGTAAATGCAACCCCAGGAATTTTGTCCAGGGTAAATCCAGTTGCATCCCCACCTACAACAATCTCTCCTGAATCGTACAGTTCGTATTCCTTCCCTTCATTGGATGTCAGTACCCATCTCAACTGTTCTCCCGCATCAATATTTATCGTATAAGAGATGAGAAGTCTATCTGTATTATTTATTATTTCAATAGCACCTGAACTCTCAGCAACTTTCATGTTATTCGCAAATCGCGCACTCATAGCTCCTGCAGGAGGACTGGGAGGAAGCTCATAACTGAGCCGTTCCTCTTCAGAAATAGCTATACCAAAATAGAGATCACTTCCATTGAAACTTAGTATATTAGCTTCTTTTGTGCGGTCCTTAAATTGAGAAATTGTTCTTGCAGAACCTCCTGATGAAATAGTGATATTGCCCATCCCGCTTGTATTGATCCAATAGCCTTTGCCTGGATCAATAACCGATACATTGGAGTATGTCTCTGTAAATTCATAGACTGTCCCTGGCACAATGATACCATCTGGGTCTGATATAGATGAAACATCCACAGTTTCACTGATTCCACTAATGAGGTTCCAGCCTTGAGACAGACTTATAGTAAGACTTGTAATTGGTAAACCGGTGATTGTTGTACTGCCCTCTTCTGGAAAATTTAACCAGTATCCATTTCCCGGGACCAAGGTATTTACATTAACATAAGTTTCAGAGAACCCATAGAGAGTGCCGGGGATTGCATTGGGATATACCGTTGAATAGGTTCCATCCGCAACACTCAATGGTAATCCAACTAAATTCCAACTGGAAAAATTATCCACTGCAATACTAGTTAAATCGCTCGTTGGGTCAATATCGATCATGCTCCGTACTTGGATTTTATAGGTTCCAAAACTAAAATTAAAAATCCCGGAGACACTGCCAATAGTGGTTCCAGCCTGTAAACCTCCAAGAAAGGTAGCCGCTTCAGAATCTGCCCAGTCATCATCTATAAGACATTCCACGCCAGAATTGTCAATAACACTCCAATCATATGGATTCAAGCTATTTACTGTAATATTTGTTACGGTAACAAGGCTTCCTTCATAACTTTCAACATCGTTCGACTCTTGTGCAAGATTTGCAGTAGTCACTGTAACTGGTAGCACACTGTTTCCTGAGCTATTTACACTAGAGTTAGTTATATTGATTAACTTTGTATTGTTATCCCATCTAAAATGCCATTCCGGATCATATTCTTCAACAGTACCGGCAACTGTCACCTCATCACCCAGGGTAAATTGTGCCCCCTCCCAGCCATCAAAAATGATACCGTTCCATGGACCAGATTCACTCTGAACAGCATAAACACCATCAACACCATACACCTCATCACCTGCAGTTATAATACCTGTAACCAAAACTTCACACCCATCAAACGGAGAATTTCCAGCTGACCACTCCGTGTACTGAATATCCGCGATAGATAGGTCTCCATCTTTCGTTACATAACCTAACTGGTCAAGAGAACTATCAAATGGGTATGTACCAATCTCCACTCCTTCCTGTTCAACTCCGTCATCCACCGCCTGTATATAGTAGTTTACTCTTGCTCCTTCAATACCAGTAGGCGAAATGATCCCTGACCATGAGGCACCATCCGTGTTGGTCATACCCACAGACTGGTAACTCTCACCGTTTACTGAATACACTA
>CAZOUJ010000243.1:1365-2505 GCA_964582955.1 uncultured bacterium | reverse complement strand
AAAAACATGAAAAAACTGTAATCAAATTTCCAATTAAGATTTAAAAATATACTCATTTTTTAGCCCCAGCTATAATTGCCGGAGGACCTGTGACTGGAGGACGATTCCCTAAATTCGGATCAGTCCAACCTACACTTGTTGGAACAGGTAATCCTGAAAGACTGAGTCCAGCACAATTTGAGGCACTAACCTTCTTCATGGACTGCTCTATTTCCAAAGGCTTGACAACAAACGTGGAGTTATCGGCAAGACTTTCGCTGCCACCGCCCACTAAGTTCACTTTGGAACCTGCAGCAATGACAAACTCATTGATATAACGTACGTTCGAACTACTGCATGAAGCATTATCTCCATTCTTATCCACACATAGGGAAGGAATTCCATGGAGATCTCCAAAACCTCCGTATTCCAGATAGAATTTGACTCCGTCACAGGTGTTCCTCCACTTTCCAGGACCGTCATCTTCTGCCAGGCATTTGGACCAATCTCCCACGTAAAAAACTCACTGAGATTCTCTCTTGCTTTCCAAGAGCATATTGAATTGTTGTCCCAATCACATGCGAGAGACTGGCGATTAGCCGTGGTATTACCGAATAATGGCCCACTGAAAAGCCCCCGAGGCATAGCCTGATTCGTTGTTGAAAAAGTAATGTTGTCAGTTGTGCCATTATCATGGGTATATTTCAACACCATCCCACTGGTAGTATTGTCAAAGCTGTAGGTTTTCGACAACTCAGCAGTTGTTTTGTTATCTGTATTGACATCGCTGAAGAAAACGCTGGGAGTACCCCATTCGGTTCCATTATCAAGATTGACTGGATTGGGGCATCGTTCATAACAAGATAGATTATCGGGTACGTTATCCCCAGGGAAAACCGGTTCACGTGTATGAAAAATAACCGTTGAATTGTCTGTCACACTGTCAGGATTTTGCCCCTGTCCATTGGAGTAAGTTAAAACAATACGCCCATCCCCTCCAAGTGCCTGCGACCAGAAAAAGAAACCATATGTTGCATTCCCATTAGCTCCTCCTGTAAGCGTCACAGTTTGCGGAAAACTAGAATTATCTGCCCATTTGTTTTGTGTCGTTTGGTCACGATAAGCATCCGCTTTTAAATTGCTTCCATCCCAAAACACGCG
>CAZOUJ010000243.1:0-1355 GCA_964582955.1 uncultured bacterium | reverse complement strand
CCTTGTAACCATCTCTTGCGTTCTGCCAAGATATGGGGATATTTTTAATTTCACCTAGTGTTATTGTCTGTCTTACGTGTTTATTGAGCTTCCCGGGATAAGTTCGGAAGGTATAATTATCACCACTTGCGCTGGGATTATCGAAGTTAAGTTTCTTTACGGTATCTCCACTATTCAGTGTGACTCCTCCATCCATAAACAGTCCGTAATAGCCGATGTACCCATTATATTCTGTGCTGCTAACAGTAGCCTTTATCGGAAATCCTGATTCAACATCTACCCTGCTGCCATTATCACTGTAGAGTCCGTATCTCCAAGCAGATTCATAATAGTTGTTGCGGTCGAGGCATATTGCAGTCCCAGGTACACCATTATCTATTTTTTGTTTATGAAAATAACTCGTGTTGTAACCAAAATTAAATTGATCCGTTGTAGGAGACCCACCGGAATACAATGGGGCAAAATTTGGACTTTTGGTTGTTCCGCTTCCTGATCCGTCTGAATTAATCTGTGCTGCAACCGTGAACTCAGTTGAATACAATCCTGACCCTGTATTGATAGACATAGGATTATAGAATTCAATAACATTTGCATCTCCCTTCTTGAGAGTACGCATATACCCCTTCATCGTCTCCTGGCCTGATTTACCAGAAGCTGTATTATACACCGCCTTGAAATTCATATTGAAGAATCCCATAGGATAGGTATCACTAGGGGGTTGGTAGATTTGCAACTTGGCTTGAATCTCAGAATCAATCTTAAGACTATCTTGATCATCCATATCTTGAGGTATCCAGGCTTTGACCAACATGGGTTCAGTCGAATTATCTCTGCTTGAGTTCATGGTCCAGTTACTGTATTTAGGTCCACTTCCGCTTTTTTTATCTCCTCCCCTACTCGAAGTAGAACACTTATTTTCATCAATTTGAGCAGTGTAGTTTCCAGCACCGAACATCAAATCCGGGCGGCTCTGTCCCATCTGACAAAGGATTTCATTGACGATGTCTAATGCCTCTGCAGATTCCTCGTATACATAATTTTGAGTGATATCTTTTTGGTAGTCGGTGGAATTATCCCAAGCAGAGATATTATCAGCAGTGATGACTGCCATCGATGATCGTCCAAATTCCCCTGTCGGAGAATTGCCACTACCTTCCTCTTCTGGAAGGTAGCCACAACCTTGGATTGAGACTAAGAAAAGGGTGAATCCAAATAAAATCAATAAATTCATTAATTTATTCATAGCTCTCCTGGTTTCAAATTTTAATTGAAAACAGTTGTTTTTTTGTTTCATAGTTATTTAGCCTCAATCACCGAAATTTTACTGGCTAGTCTTATAGCCCCTGTACCAAAGG
>CAZOUJ010000242.1:0-2513 GCA_964582955.1 uncultured bacterium | reverse complement strand
CAAGGTACTTTAATTTGTGTGTACAAATCAATCACATAACATTACAATCAACTATTATTCTGATTTTTTTGAGATATTAATTAACTAAACCCCTGAAGCATCTATGGAAGGATAACAATAATTTATCAGAAATAATCTATACAACTTATTCTTTGATTGCTAACTCCATACTCTATCATGAGCATCAAGATCATCCCATTCGGAGGTTTCTTCGAAAACACCCTTAGGATATATTGCGTAACGCCTATCACTTGATTGTGCAAGATGATCTTTTATCGCATCTTCATTTAACTCCACACCAAGACCCGGTGCATCTGTAACCGTAACATAGCCACTTTTAATCATTGGGCCATCTTGACCAACTAAATTTACTATATCGTTCCACCAAGGGTTATCAACTGAGTGCATTTCTAATGCAATAAAATTTTCTATAGTTAATGCACAGTGAACATTCGCCATCGCGACAACTGGTGACCCTGCTTGATGAAGTGCCACACTTATTCCTGCATCACGGCAATAATCGGCGATTCTTTTTGTTTCCAAAATCCCTCCAGATGTAGCCAAATCGGGATGTGCAACTGAAATAGCTCGCTCATTTACCAAAGGTTCAAATCCTTCTTTACAATAAATATCTTCACCAGTACAAACCGGTGTATCCACCCTGTTCTTTAACATTTTCCATTGGTCGACAAATTGCCACGGAATCATGTCTTCATACCAAGCCAGAGTAAATTCATCTAAAGCCTTACCTATTCTGATAGCATTTTCAACTCCCATGTGGCCAAAATGATCAGATGCCAGAGGAATTTCGTATCCTATAGTTTCCCTGACAGCTCTTACATATTCCTTCATCTTGGAAATCCCATAATCTGTTACCTGAATGCCCGTAAATGGATGCATCAGATTATTAGATTCATTAATTAGTTTTTTATTTACTACACCATCTTCAAATTCTGACGCAATCCACCAACCTATATCCATTTTTAAATATTCGAAACCGCTGTCCATCCTGCCTCTCAGTAATTTACCCATTTCAACAGGATCCTTTTTAAGAGGGGTATCGGCATAAACTTTTACCCTGTCTCTGTATTTTCCTCCCGCTAACATATATGCGGGAACTCCAAATGCTTTACCAGATAAATCACACAAAGCCATTTCAATCCCACAAACTCCTCCTCCTAATCTTCCGTGTCCTCCAAATTGTTTTATTTTTTGAAATATTTTATCTATATCACATGGATTCTCCCCAAGAAGTCGACTTTTTAACATCAACGCATATCTAGCTGAAGCTCCATCTCTGACTTCACCTAATCCAACTAAGCCTTGATTGGTATAAATCTTTATAATTGGCCAACGCCAATTACCTTCACCTATAACAGAAACTCTCATATCAGTGATTTTTAATTGTGAAGGTGAAGAAAATTCGTTGAATTTTCTATTAGAGGCATATGATTTTTTTTGATGGCTCATGAGTAAATTATTGATAATAAAATCCTGCTAATAACACTAATTAAGATTATCTCATCTCATGCGATAAAAACTAATTAATTCCATATCCTAATTTCTCAATTAAATATGAAGTATTACAAGTTGGGTTCTCACGGATACTCATTAGTCATGGACTCGAATTCCAACTTGAGTTAAAGGTACAATAGAATAGGCAATGGGACATTCAATAAGCTTAATTGATGTACATTTCACCCCATTGCCACAAATACTGTTAGGCAAGTTGATGTTAAAGATTGTGATCTGGGGAGTTTCTTTAATTATCTTGCTGTATCTTATCTATCTAGGGGCATCGATTGAACCATGATCCACTCCAAGAAGTTCCCGATCTCAATATAAACTGACCTCATACCATAAGCACCAGGGTATTTTTATCTTGTACGCGCGGAGGAATCAGTGACAAAATATATATGATAACCAAGGGTTACTGAGAGTGTTTAAGTATTAAGAGTACAACTTAATACCTCTTGGTTATCATTTTTGCATTGTTACCATCTTGAAATAGCGTAAAACGTTCAATCGTATTTTAACCAAAACATCGGAATACCACATTGTTGGTTGGGCTAAACAAATCACCGGAAATTCAAAAAGGATTAAGATAAACAAATCCGAACTATGCTACAAAAAGTTAATGTTACTCAAGCAATAACAAAAAAGGACCAATCCGACTGCTTCGCCATAAGAAGTGAAGTTTTCGTTGAAGAACAAGGTGTCCCGAAGGAAGAAGAGCTAGATGGTTTGGACCGAACATCAATGCATGCCCTAGCACGTGTAAATGGTATTCCCGTCGCCACCGGAAGATTGATAACAATAGACAACAAAGATGCAATAATCGGCAGAATGGCTGTCAAATTAGAATACAGAAGAATCGGGATAGCAAGTTTGATCCTAGATTTTTTAGAAGAAAAAGCGCGGAAAAAGGGAATCCAAAATAATACTCTTGAAGCACAAGAATATGTAAAACAATTTTACTCAGATCATGGATATTCTGAGCGAGTGGATGTTTT
>CAZOUJ010000241.1:0-2513 GCA_964582955.1 uncultured bacterium | reverse complement strand
AATGCCATCGTGTTGTAAAATTTGGCTGGTGGTCTTTGTAATGGATACGAATCATATTATCTTTTGCCTTGTCCCATGAATCACTCTGCGCAAATGCCAAACTTGTCAACACATGAACAGTACAATCGGAAACATCAAGCCTGATAATAGGGTCCGGGTCTGGATCTTTTTCCTCTCCCAACTTAAATATTTCGTATGGCTTTCCCACTTGCCACAATGAAAAGGCTTTCAGCCTATCAGCAAAATCAGGGAATTGAGAGTAAAATTCAGGTAATATTTCAGATACTTCAGCTTCAGTAAGTGTCCAAGGTTTTGGCAGTGTATCAATCCAGTTCCAACGACCTTGGCAACCTGTAATAAACATTAATAAAAGAAAAATGGATTTTAATTTATGATGCATATTTTTTCATTTTCATTCAGGAGGAAAGTTAAATCTGAAATACAATTATTTGGTTAATTTTATTCAGCATGATATCTCTTAATTTAAATAAGTTCGAGTCCCTTTTATCCATGGTAGGACAAATGATATTTTTGGGATTTCGTGGAAAATATGTTTCTGCAAAATATTACACACACTCCAAGAATGCGGTATCAATCTGAATTTAATCCACGTGCTGGAAATTCAAAAAAATAATGATTCAATCATCGAAAAATTGTATCATCCTATTACAAACATGAAATTCATTATAACATGAAAAATAATACAGCTATTATTGGTATAGACGGAGGAGCAACTAAGATTTCCGGTGGAATTGTAAAGAAAATAAATAAAACTACATTTTCAATAGATGGAGATATAAAAACTCTTACCTACTCTGAGAGCCCTCTGAACAATAAAAATTTTCATCCGATTGATCTGGACCAACAGCTTGCCCAAAAGGATAATCCAAAAATGAAGATTGAAGAGGAAAAACAGGGGCAGGCAATTCTGGATTGTTGTGAAAATGTCATTACCAAACTGGCTAAAACAAATAATGGAAACACATGTCTTTTAGGCATTGGAATGCCCGGTATAAAATCTCCCGAACAAGGAGGAATCATTATCACAAATAATGGCCCTCGAATTCCAAGATTCATCGATGTTTTAGAGCGCCGTTTAAGTTTAGCTGGACTCAAAATTTACCCCATACAGAAATTGGGAAATGACAGTGACCTCTGTGCTTTGGGAGAACTCTATGGAAAAAATGGTTCGTTCAGAGAATTTGAAAATGCTTTATATATTGGTACCGGAACAGGAATAGCTGATGCTCTCCTGCTTGACGGAAATCTCACACCATTTGATAGCATTAGTACATGGATGCCTAAATCATGGCAGATGAAAAATGAAAATGGAATCCCAATTGAAAAAATAATAAGTCACAAAGGAATGATGATGCAGTACAGTGAAAAAACCGGCATCTCTTTTCAACGATTGGAGGAAAATGAAACATATCCAGAACTATTTATCAAAACAGATGATGCCATTGAGATCAGGACTAACTTTGTAACTACACTAGCATGGCTTATTTTCCAAAGAATTGAAAAACTATTTTTAAAACAACCAAAAACCATTTTTAACAGAATAATATTGGGTTTGCGATTGGCTCAGTTAATAGAAAATATTCCGGAATTATTTGATGAAATTAAATTGTCTGTTAAAAAACAGATTACAGATTCACTGGTTTTGAGCCAAACAACAAAAAAT
Source organism: uncultured bacterium (assembly GCA_964582955.1). Lineage (GTDB taxonomy): Bacteria > Fidelibacterota > Marinisomatia > Marinisomatales > AB-629-J13 > AB-629-J13. The sequence goes on along the minus strand of CAZOUJ010000241.1, from coordinate 829 downwards.
CATTACCTACAAAAAAGGTTAATCTCTCTATCAAAACTTCCACATGCACCAATAATTGGTGCGGGAGTGAGCGCACACCAAAATGCTGAATAAAGAACCTATACTAAATATCGGAATTATTCTCCCTACCGATCAGCGCAAAGACATTGAAATATCTTTCCCAAATCAAAATAATTATACAATAAAATCACACAATTCAAATTTATCAAAAACCCCGAAAAATCTAATCGTATCATTGAAAGATGATGAGCTTGAAATAATTGAAAAAATTGATGTTGAGATTACAGAAGGGATAACCATTCACAATGTGCCAGCGGGCCGTGGTTTCCATTGGGGAAAAAATATTGATGTCACTTTTCCGGGTAACATAAAAATAACTTCACGAAATGGAAGTTTGATGGTCACTAATAATGTTTCTCTGGAACAATATCTTACATGCGTAGCGGTATCTGAAATGAGCAGTGCATGTCCACCGGAATTTCTGGAGGTGCAGTCCATAACCGCTCGGTCATGGATATTAGCTGCAGCTGAAAAAAAACATGCAGAGCTGGGGATAGATGCTTGCAATGATGATTGCTGTCAACGGTACCAGGGACTGGATCAATTAAATCCATTTTCCAAGAAAATTGTTGAAAAATCATGTGGGGTTGTGATGATCTATAACAATGAAATCTGTGATGCCCGTTATTCAAAATCCTGTGGAGGACTAACAGAAAATTGCGAAAATGTCTGGAACATGGACCCTAAGCCTTATTTAAGAAATGTCTTTGATGGGCCTAATAAATACCCAAAAAATGATTGGGAAAATTGGTATAGTCATTGTCCAAAT
>CAZOUJ010000240.1:1371-2517 GCA_964582955.1 uncultured bacterium | reverse complement strand
TTTCAATAGTGTATTGATGGGTGATGGTAACTCGATACCGACCGGAGGTAAAAAAGCTATAGAACATTTTTTAGATAGTAATAAATATAATTTGAAGTTTAATAAAAAAGATAATTTATAATATTGCGAAAACCTGTCATTAATTAACGGAGTCAAAAAAATGGAAAAAATAAATATGCGACAGTATTTCGATTATGAATCATGTGCTTATACCTATTTACTTTTTGATTCATATAACAAGAAATCTGTTATTATTGATCCCGTTCTAGAGCAGTTCGACAGGGATATGAAAACTGTCAAAAAACTGGATTTGGATTTAATTGGTATTCTGGAAACTCATGTGCATGCCGACCATATTACTGGAGCTTTTACTATAAGAAAGAAGATGGGAACCCCTATTTATTACGGGTCCGAATCTGGAGTCCGAGGTGCCGATTTTATATTAAATGATGGGGACTCTGTTCAAGTAGGCCAATTCGCAGTCGATACTATTCACACTCCGGGGCATACAAAAGGCTGTGTTTCATATTATTCCTGTGGGATGCTATTTACTGGCGACACTTTGTTTATCGGTGGAACTGGACGCACAGATTTTCAAGGTGGTGATTCCAGTACGTTATATGATAGCGTGACCAAAAAATTGTTTCAGTATCCTGAAGATACTCAGGTTTACCCTGCTCACGATTATTCTGGTGTAATGCTAACTACGATAGGTGAAGAGAAAAAATGGAACCCAAACGTGGGAGAGAATATTGAAAAAGATAAATTTATCCTAATTGAAAAGGGGAAAAACAGGCCCTACCCCAAAAAATTTGATATAGCTGTACCAGCTAATATGAATTGCGGAAAAGTTTTAAGGAAATGAGTCAGACCCAACTACATTTTTATCTGTGAATTTTGTGGGCTTTTCCAGAGGTTCTCCAATGTAAAAGATTCAAGGATTTCTTTGCTGAACTCTATTCCTTTATTTTTCCCAATTATTAACTCAAATTGGTGTGATTTTATTAATCATATCCAAAATCTATCCATCACCCCAAAAACAACAAACCCCACGAATGTGGGACTTGTTGTTTTTGCTCATCGTCATGGTAGAGTCGGAGATATTTTCCCTAATGACGGGTCGCGGGTACCGAAGGTGCATGGCGG
>CAZOUJ010000240.1:0-1361 GCA_964582955.1 uncultured bacterium | reverse complement strand
ATCATATCAAAATCTACCCATCATCCCACAAACAAAAAACCCCGCTATTGGGCGGGGGTTCTTGTTTCAAGCTATAAACAAGAGTATCGGATGCAGGATGCATTTTTTACTACTGATATATCAGGGTTTCGGTATGGCTTGCAAATTTTCCCGTATCTCATCGACCATTTCCTTATTTTTATAGGGCTCGGAGACTACAAACGTGTCTACATCCATTCCTGTAACCACTTGCGCTTCTTTTAATTTTTCATGTGCTGTTTCTCTGTCACCTTTTTTTAAATATGTTAAAGCCAGATAAAACAAGTGTCTGTTCAAAACTTTCACTTTTCTAAAGCTATCAATAGCCTGGTCAAAATTCCCCAACCAATAATGGCACAATCCTTCCGTTCCAAATAATAGGTCATGGGAAAATGGATCCAATCTCATGGCTCTTTGTAATTCCGATAGTGCTTTTTCAAACTCTCCAAAATAAATGAGCATAGTTGCATACCTGGATATGATAAACACATCACTGGGGCATAGCTCCCGTGCTTTTTCAAAATGATATTTCCCTAATTCATAATCCCTTTCAAACCACAGTTTAATCGAACCCATGATTCGATGGATTTCAGGTTCATTGGAATCCAACTCAAGTGCCAGATTAGCAGATTCGATTGCTTTGGCGAAAATTGTAGGATCAGGGTTTTCTTCCCAGTCCGCAAGATTCGACAGGGAACAGGCCCGCCAGTCATGGGCCCTGTCATAGGATGGATCAGCTTCTATTGCTTGTTCGAATAATTTTACGGCATTTTCTGTGTTTTCCTTTATTATATTTCCTTTTTTAGCGTACTCCAGTCCCTTAAGAACGAAGTCATAGGCATCCATATTTTCCGGTCTTTTTGTTTTTATTACATTTAAAGAATCTGCTTCCACTCGCCCCACAATAGTGGCAACGATCTCTTCCGCAATCTGATCCTGTACATCAAAAACTTCATCCACGGATAAATCAAAATTATTGGACCAAATGGAATTTTCATTTTCTGTTGATACCAGATTTGCATTGATGCGCATTTTTTGCCCCAGTTTCCTCACACTTCCATGAATAATATATTTTACACCTAACTCCTTACCAACTTCCTTAAAACCTTTTGACTTTTCTTTATACGCAAAACTGGCATGGCTGGAAATGACCACCAGTTTGTTAAAGCGGGATAACATGGAAAGGAGATCTTCCGAAAACCCTTCGCAGAAATATTCCTGTTCTTCATCGTTGCTCAGGTTTTTGAAGAACATAACGGCCACAGACCCAGGTTCGGCTTCTTTTACTTGCGTTTCAATATCTGCTGAATCCTGTGTGAAACGCGGCGTGCCCTTATTTTCAA
>CAZOUJ010000239.1:0-2524 GCA_964582955.1 uncultured bacterium | reverse complement strand
ATTTTTGAAGAGACGTCAACCCCGTCCAAAAGGAGATGTACTGTAGCGGCATCTACCTCATTTGCATTAAAAAATGATGCTGCAATAATCAGGGAATTTTGATCAATGATTTCATTTGGTTCCGGTGATAGAATTAACACTTCTGCCGGAGGGAACTCACCAAATTCTCTTAATTGAATTTGATTTTCTGGTGGAATGGTATTCAGAAAATGAGGTTCGTTGAATGGATCTAACGTTGGGAATGATGCAATTCGACCATCCCAAAACTGAAAAGCAACCACATATTCCAAACCATCTTCAGTGAGTCCAAAACCAGGAATAGTTGCTTCCCAGTTAAAGCCTTTTTTCTGGAAGGGGATTTCTTGATACGATTCACTACCTGGTAAGCGGTAATAAAGTGTTGCATCTAATTGATCCGAATTTTCTAAGGTTGAGGCGGAAAGAATTAAATCCTGACCGATAATTCCATTAGGTGGTGGTATATGACTTAAAATCTGATTTTGAGCGAACACGAAATGTAAAGATAAAAGAAAAGGGATTATAAAAACCCCTATACGAAAAAATGACCATCGGAATTTCACTAATGATGTTATTTATAATCGATAATTAAGGTCTTCTTTTTACCGGAAGCATCTTGAAATTCAATTATAAGTTTCTTGCTGTCCCCTGCTGAACCTACTGGATCTTCCGGAATAGTTTTTGGATCTGTTTTAAAAGACTGTAATGAGCCATCCATGGAAGATAGTCCAGTAAAACCGCTTGTAACATCCAAAGTCTCACCTGAAATTTGGTTCAATAGTGATACAATTCCTTCTAGTCCTATGACTGAATCACCCACCTTCTGATCTGAAATGAGCCAAAAGTCCGTTCCTTTTACAGATGCAACAGATACGGAAGTACGTATAACGAAATCCCCTCTCTTTTGTTTTCCAACCTGTGCCCGTATTGTTCCGCTATCCAAATTAATTTCTTTTGCAATGGCTCTCGCTGTTCGCTTACCGGAAATAATTAATTCGGAATTTTCTTTAATTTTTAAAGCTGATTTATCATCAATAAATATTAGTGCTGCAAATCCACCTTTTTCGGTTCTTAATACATCTCCGCTATCAAATATATGTCCTTTTTTGAGCGATTTGCTTGCATCATTTCCACGGGTATAATTCACGGATCCAATCACTTTCGTTACAATAGCAATCCTATCACCACCTAATATCACAGATATAAATAACAGACTCATTCCAATTTGTTTTAATCGCACCATATTCCTAATCAACCCTAACAGAATTAATGGTCAGATTTTTTTTGGCAAGTTGGCTTAATATCTGCTGCAGTGTATTTTTGTCAATATTGGTATTATTCAGTGAAATTTTTCCTGTTGACTTAAATCCCTCCAGTGCACTGCCCTGCCCAAATATGGCATTAAATTGGTCATCCCCAATAGCCTGCCTTAATTGCTCCAAAATGAGATCTTCTGTAGCTGGACTTGTAGATTGTGATGGATTGGCTATTTTTAAAGAATAAATGGAGGAAACTTCATCTTTCATCCCACTTGTGGTTGGTCTCCTCGTTTTTATCTGCCAAACATAAATTTTTCCATATTCCAGGTTTCGCGCACCAGATATGGGATATTGATACGTACTTACATCATCCAATCTCATCCACAAATCAGACTGGTTAAATGGCAGCATTCTTTCCTCACGGATAGCTTCTTCAGTTGACGAATGATAACCAACTTTGAATTCTGCGACTCGAATATATGTTTCACAATTACGGCAGGATCCTTTACTCCAGTTAAAAACAGGGTAGGAAGTATAAACAACATTAAATGATGTATCAGCTAACGCACCTCCTGGAGATTCAAGATTTATTCCTGAGGGAGATTCAACAATCATTGATTTTGAATCCTGATCTGATAAAGAAAGATCTGCTTCTGAAGAACCAGAATATAACTTCAATTCAAAACGGTATTCTCCTGGTGCTAATTGCCCTGTTACCAACAAATTGCTTATCATTGATTCAAATTCAGAAATCTTCATTGAAGCCTTAGGCTGAATGTTTACAGAAATAATATTAGGAGGGTTAGCTTCATCTAAAAGCGTAGAAGTAGTGGTGGAAAAATTTCGATTATCTATAACAACAGACTCTTTTAACTGAATTGGTTGCATTTCTAATTCAATCAATGTGGTCCGGGTATTTATATCAAGCGCCGGTGTCCAGTTTTGCTTGAGCCGATACTGATGACCAACTAAGGATAAAAAAGAAGATATGAGTTAGAGTTATTCTTTTCACTATTTAAGATAATAATTCAGATTTACATAGTCAATTTACCGAGCACAATATAAAAAACAAAAGCCCCGATAAAAATCAGGGCTTTTATAAAGTTCCCGGCAACGACCTACTCTCCCACGCTAGTTTCCCGCGCAGTACCATCGGCGCAGTAGGACTTAACTTCCGAGTTCGAGATGGTATCGGGTGTGACTCCTACGCTATTGTCACCGGAGAAATTTTTGGGAACTGACATGGA
>CAZOUJ010000238.1:0-2529 GCA_964582955.1 uncultured bacterium | reverse complement strand
CCGATTTAGTTCCTACGGCAGATGAAATGGAGGATTCATTGGATGAAGTCATGGCACAGATCATGAACAAAGGTGGAGATTTTGTTAATGTGGATAATGGTGCATTGGCTGTATCGGAAGATGCAGAAGAATTTCGCTGGAGTGTACGTATATCAGAATCTGGTAATTTTACGGTATCCGATCCGGAATCCGAGTTAAGTCTTGCCTGGTTGGATGGCGGTGGAGTGGGACTTATGTCTACTCCAGAGATAGTATTGGATATTGGCGAAGAGTTTTTTGAAGAAGAAGAAATAGAAGAATTTCAAAGCATGGATGACGAAGATCAGGAAGCCATGCAGGAAGAATTATTATCAGAATTTGGTACCTCAGTCGATGAACTGGAAAGCATGGACGAAGAGGATCTGGAAGTAGATATGCCGGAAGTATCCGGCAACATGCAATGGTCGCTTGTACCAGTGAATAGCGATGATGCCGGGTTACGTAACGCTTTGGTTCCTGCTGATGAATCGGTGGATGGCATAGCGCTGTATTATGCAGATGATGAAAATACAACTGGAGACGCTCCTTCCCATGAGGATATTGTAATGGATATGCCTGCAGCTGAAGGTGATGCTGAAGCTGCTGCTCCTATGAGTGGAAGACGATCTGGTCGTTTAGTGAACGAATACTCAACGAGTGAAGTGAAATATTATGATCGTAATCAAAATGGTGTTGTTGACACAAAGAGGTGGAGAGAAGGATGGAGAAAAAGATGGTATAAGAGGTGGTATATAAGATGGAATAGTAGTTCGTGGGGTGGTTGGTATCCTAGATGGTATTATAATTGGAGATGGTATTGGGCACCAAAATGGAGATCAGAAAATATACCTGAACCAGTAATCAGTCTATCAGAAGAGGGTGGAGAAGTTACGGTTACATTGGATGAAGCATCCCTGTGGCAAGTAAGTGGAGATATTCATTTTGACGAAGGTGAAATAGGTGTAGGAAATGTGGCAAATGCATTGGCTGGCGATGATCAAGTCGACTCTGATGATCCCATAGGAAACTTTGAGATAGAGGCTGGTGAAACTTCCATAACGGTATCAGTAGATATGCCAGAAGATTCTCAACCAGCTGAGCTGCATACCTTTATACCTGATGATCGGTATGAAGCAACTGGTAGTAATGCTGTACTTTCAGCTCCTCCAAATGATGATAACTATTTTTCTTATTATAATACGTATGGCGATTATAATATACGTATAACATATGTTTCGGACGAAATGCGTGTTGTACCTTATTATATGATGGAAAGAAGTATGAAATTTTGTGCAGAGGAACCTGAAACTGATCACAACAATGATTTATATGATGATTTATATGATAAATGTTTTGGATCCAGCAGGTATGAAGATCGGCATGGTGGAGTAATAAATACTGATGCTGGTGGTAAACATCATTATGGTACTGATAATGGTCCTAGAGGATCTTCTCAAAAGGTAGAATGGCATTTGCCAAATGAAGGAGAAACAAATCCTAGCACGCATATTTATAAATATATTGATTCAGGAACAGATATGAATCTGAGTAATGCGTTATTAGTTGTGTTGTATAAACATAGTAACCATAATGACAATCATTATAAAGAACATTTACCGGGATCCCTTTTCAGTTATGGTAATGATGCTAATCAATCTAGATTTCATATTAGAGGTGCTGATTGCTATCATGATCATGATGATGTAGTATCAACGATGGATCCAGAAGATATACGCTATTGGAAACCCGGTGATTGGAGAATTAGAATTAAAATAGAAAATTCAGATTTAGCAGCTGCAGAGGGATATGATCCTATTCTATCAAGTGAATTTCCATCTGTTCAAGATCCAGATTTAGAAGCTCACCCAAGAGGAGGTGAAGCAGACACAGAATGGGTGTATGCAGCTCAAAGTCAAATTGCTTTATTATGGATGGAAAATAACAATACTGATTTAGGAATTAATACAGCTGTACCAAAATGCATGAGTGCAAACACCTATAATGGATACTATTTGGAAGAAACATCCATGGGGGATAATGGTATTTTTTATGATAGCAATGGTTCTTTAACTAAATTTTGGTTATCGAGCTGGTGGTGGAATTATGATGTAGATAAGAATCGTTCGGATAATGAAGATCTGCAATATATTAAACATTATACACATAATTCTGTTCAAGCTCTTGATAAGCAATTCCGTGATCTTAAAATAAAATTTCAAACCGAGCTTGAAGAGAATGGTTATGAAGGTGTCTATACTAAAGCAATTGATAGTTTCCAGTTTCAAGTAAGAAAAAATAGAGCTTGGGGTCCGGAATAATAATTAAAAATAGTTAATCAGAGTAGTCTACTCTAAATATAAAAAACCCCGCTATTTGCGGGGTTTTTTGTTTATAATGATCTAACTTTAACCAACTATATTGTACGAGGTTAATATAGTTATCAATAATAAAGTAGGGGGGGGATTATGAAACAAATTATAAAAATCATGTTTGTTTTCACTGTTATGTGCT
>CAZOUJ010000237.1:0-2558 GCA_964582955.1 uncultured bacterium | reverse complement strand
TAGGGTACCGCATTCAATCTTCACGCCAATCAGTTGTATATATACCCGATATTGATTCCTGGGACGAATGGGATACTGATATCAATGAACTGATCAAAGAAAGTGATATTGCACTTCTGGATGGAACCTTTTATGATAAGACAGAGCTTAAAAACAGAGATGTAAGTGCTATCCCGCATCCATCCATAAGGGAAAGTATTAAAAAATTTTCAGCATTAGATAAAATGGATAGAAAAAAAGTAAATTTCACACACCTGAATCATACCAATAATGTACTTAGGGAAGGCAGTAAAGCAGAAAAAGATGTAATAAAGCAGGGGTTTCACATTGCCTATGACGGCATGGTGATCTCAATTTAAATATAATTTATAACATAAGGAAAAAATGTATGCAGGCAACTATTAAGACAAATAAAGGCGACATTAAATTAGATCTTTTTGCAGATAAAGCGAAAATGACCGTATCTAACTTTGTAAATTTATCAAAGCGCGGATTTTACAATAAATTAACCTTTCACAGAGTGATTGATGATTTTATGATTCAGGGTGGATGTCCCATAGGAACAGGAACTGGTGACCCCGGATATAAATTTAAAGATGAGTTTCATGGTGATCTAAAACATGATAAACCCGGTATATTATCAATGGCAAACTCAGGCCCCAATACAAATGGGAGTCAGTTTTTTATTACCCATGTAGAAACTCCCTGGCTAGATAAAAAACATACTGTATTTGGAGAAGTTTGCGATAGTGAAAGTTTGGATGTTGTGAATACGATTCAAAAGGATGATCTTATTGAATCTATTGAAATTGCAGGAGAGTTAAAAGAGGATGCAGAAACAAAGGAATCACTGAATGAATGGAATAAGGTTATTGATAACATCATGCTGTAAATGGCAGCACATACTAGTACAAATATGGTAAAGAAAAATAAAACGGATTGGATTGATCATTATGGATTTATTTTGGTTGCATATGCCCATATGACAGATTGGTATCTTGCAGATTCAGAATTACAGATAATCACAGAAAAAATGGAATTTTTACTTGCAAGTTCAAGTCAACCATATGAGTCAGATCAAGTTGCTCAGAAACTAATAAAAGTAATCAGCAGATACGAGTCTTGCAAAAAGGAAGATGATAAAATGAAGGCTCTGTTCAAATCATGTCGTGCTCTGAACAAGGAACCGTGGTTTGATAATTTAGCCTCCGCATTATTACTGGAAAATTTGGCTGAAATTGCTGAAGCTGATCGTAAAATTGAAAAAACGGAAATCCAATTTTTAAAAAATATTGCAGATGTCTTTGGTATAGTTCCACCAAGAATATAAGTTGATTTGCTAAAAAGCTAATGAACCCATTTAACTCCTCAACTTTAGAGTTTTTTCTCACTTGTCCTAGAGGGCTTGAGGGGGTTACAGCTAATGATATATCACCACATTGTAAAAACATTAAAACAGGTAGCGGGGGAGTTTCATTCTCGGGAGATTTACAAGCCTTATACACGGTAAACCTTTATTCCCGGACAGGAATGTTTGTATTGATAAAATTGCTACAATTTTCTGCTGATAACGAAAAAGACCTCTATTATCAAATTGCAGATTATCCCTGGATTGAATGGATAAATCATGACGAAACTTTCTCAATTAGATCCCGTGTATTCTCAAAACATTTTACCGATTCAAATTATGTAACATTGAAAGTGAAGGATGCCATTGTTGATCGTATTCGCCAGAAAACAAAAAGACGCCCCGATGTAGATAAAGGTAATCCACGGTATTCACTTTTTGTTTTCATTCATGAAGATAAAGTGAGTGTTTTTCTCAATAGTTCAGGATCATCTCTTTCGAAAAGGGGCTATAGACAGAAAATTCATAAGGCCGCTATTAATGAAGCTTTGGCTGCGGGATTAATTCTGTTGTCTGGATGGGAACCTGATAAGCCATTTTATGACCCCATGTGCGGATCGGGGACTCTTCCTATCGAGGCTGCTATGATTGGACGGAATATTCCAGGTGGAAATTATCGCAGAAATTTTGCTTTTAAAGGCTGGAAAAATTTTGATCCTAGACTTTGGAACTTGGTTATTAAAGAATCTCGGGAAAAAATTAATAATGATAAGCTCCATATTTTTGGATCAGATAATGTAGGAGCGAATATAGATTTGGCAAGAAGAAATGCTAGGCAAATTTTGATTCATACCTATATAAAGTTTGCTAAAAAAGAATTTGAGGATTTCAATCCTGAATATTCTAGCGGTACAATATTATTGAATCCTCCTTATGGCGAAAGAATAGGTGATGAAAAAGAATTGGAATCTCTTTATCAATTAATTGGGTATGTTCTGAAACAAAACTGTGCAAATATTGATTCCTATATATTTTCTGGGAACAAAGAGTTGACCAAATTTATTGGACTTAAATCTCAGCGCAACTATGTTTTAAGAAATGGTAAGATTGACTGCCGACTACTCTATTAACCAATACGTAAAGGCTAATATGTCGATTAATTGCTGTATATTTTACGGCTCAAAAGCCGTTTGATTGTTATGTATTAAAA
>CAZOUJ010000236.1:0-2568 GCA_964582955.1 uncultured bacterium | reverse complement strand
TCGAACCAACCACTTACATTTTTTTATCAAGTCGATCCAATTATTTTTCTGTTGAAATTCAATTGCATCAGGAACCGATAAAAAAGCACTCATGTCCCGTGTCCCCTGCCACTGGTTTTCTAGCAAAAAAGAAGAATCGGAAGGGTCACTACCGTCTTTTCCCCAACTAACAATCAAAGGTCTTATTTTATCCTGGAATGATTTACGTACATATAGAAAAGAGCTACCCTTAGGAGCACAGAGCCATTTAAGACAGTCACCTACATACACATCCGGATCTATCTCCGAAATAACAAGTGGGATATGACCGGGCACATGAGCACCATCTATATTTGTCAGAATTTCTTGCTCTCTAGCTCGTCGACAAATCTCGTGAATTGGAAAAATCATTGCAGTGGAACTGGTTATATGACTAATGAAGATTACTTTGGTTTTTTCAGTAATTCCTTCCCAGAAATACTCTATGAAATCATCATGAGTGGTGCAAGGAAGAGGAATTTCTCTTTTAATAAATCGAGCACTGGTCTTTTTACTTATCGAGTCCCATCCTCGAATTAATGCTCCATATTCATGGTCTGTTGAGAGAATTTCTTCTCCGGGGCTCAAATCGAGGTTGTTTATTATTGTATTCACGCCCGTAGTAGGATTAGGAACAAAGAAAAGGTCATCTCCATTACACCCAATAAAATTTCCCAAACTATCTCGGGCAGATTTTAAATGTTTATAAATAGCCTCTGCCATAAACTGAACAGGTTGTCGCTCCAGTTCCCTTTGCCAATACTGATATTTTTCAAATACCGGCTTCGGACAGGCACCAAATGAGCCGTGATTGAGAAAAGTTACATCTTGGGAAAGAAGAAAGTGTTTTCTCACAAATTACTTTATTTTGCCAATGCGCCCATTGGGTCCCAAGGAGGTAATTTTACTGGCTCTTTCATGTAAATCCCCAATTCTTCTTCAGTTAAATATTTTTTGTGAACCACAACTTCATAATTATATTCATCAAACCATTTATCTGTCATTATATCATAGCCTTTATCGCTCCGTTTATTTCCCCAACTGTTTTCAACTCTCCATTTTCTTGGCTTGATTCTTGAGTTTAAATCTACACCAGTAAAAAGCATGGCGTGAGTCATTTGACTATCTCCATATTCCAAACGATCCGCTTTTGTCATTGGGAAATTGGTACCATAAAACAGCTCGAAATCAAATAAATCAATATCCATTACCCCTAATTTCCGGTGGAAATGCTTCCCCACATCGCACCCAAACCAGACAGGATTATCACCCTTGATGGAAACTATAGCTGTTTCTTTTAGTCGTTTAGAAGGTAGATTTAAATATCTAATATCCTCACCCCCTACTACATTACCCAAATATTCAACAGTGTAAACTTCGTTGTATGTTTTATCCGACATAGGACAGTTTATCAAGCATACATAATCCTTCAAATCCAAACCGACATGATCTAAAAAAAACCGTTTTGGTGTAAGACCTTCAAAGCGGTAAAATTTCTTCTTCCTGTCTCTGACCTGCCATTCAAATATTTCGGGGGGTGAACCTAAATGAATTGTTAGCAAACGGTAAACAACCCTTAACATTTCTGTTTTTATAGAACGAAGCTCTTCAGGGCTTGCCCCTTTTTTGTTAGCATTCCTTAGTGTTTTTGCAAATTGTCTCAACTTCCTTGTAATCATTCGATTCATCCGCATAGATTTACTGCTCTGAAAAGTCTCTGGCATTTCCGTTTGAGGAACTACTCCATATTTATTAATAAGATTGATGAACATGTGCCACTGTCCACCATCCTGAATGGGATTGGATACAAGATGCATCACGAGCCTTCCATCTCTTGGTTCATTAAGAGTCCTAATTATATTTTCAAGAAAATAATTTGATTTTTCAAATTTATCCCAAAACATGAAATAGCTCTGGCTAAATTCAAATTCCTTGAGGTTATACTTCCTGCCAAGATATATGCGAAATAAATTTAATCCAGCAAACCCCCAGCACCTTCCACTGGATTTCTGATTTGTCACCGGCATTTCTCCAGATACTATATCAGAAAATGTATGATCAATTTTCCGGAATGATTCCCAATCCATGGCAAGGTCTTCGATCTCACCTCGCATGGCGGCATTTCTTGTCAAACGCACGGAAGCATCAGAATCGGTTTGTTTTTTGAATTCTCTTGCTTGTTTCATTGTAATATTTTGGTTCATTATTTGCCTCGATTTTTTATATTATTTTAGAATGTGCCATAGAAATATCAAAATCTTCCAGTGTCTCAATTAGTCTTTTTAATCCTTCATATATAACTGCATTCATCCCTGAGTTTTTCGCCCCTTCTATATTTTCTTGATTATCATCAATAAAAAGCACTTTCTCACAAGAGGATTTAATCTTATCTAATGTTAATTTATATATTTTTTCATCCGGTTTCCTATAGAGGTTTGCCAATAAATCCACAACTTCAGTTTGGTTCCCTAGTCAAAGTTTCCATCCATGCCAGAAGTTCCCCTATTTCATATTGATAATAAATATCCCAAAATATTTCTTCTTGTAACT
>CAZOUJ010000235.1:0-2578 GCA_964582955.1 uncultured bacterium | reverse complement strand
TAGGTTGGTATACCCTAATGATAAACCTCCACGAAACGGGGTGGCATGAAGAGGGCGAGGTTGCAGGATGGGAGCATCGTTACTCCTCTCATATAAAAAATGCAAATGTGTATGCGGAGGCCTCTCGCTGGTTAAATGGTGACTACACACAGACAACAGCAAGTTTTTTTAGTGACATTGATCACGATGGAGGGGAGGAGCTGATAATCCATAATGATAGGGTGTTTTTTGTATTTGAAGGTATAGGAGGAAAGGCAAATTGGGTGTTCTATAAGAATGAATTTGGTGAGGGCTATTCTGTGGTGGGCTCTGATGTTTCCTACTACCCTGAGACCGATGGAGACTACAATGAGAACTCTTCTAATAATCATATTGCCGCACTCTCTGATGTTTCTCCGAATCAGCAGAATTCAATCTATGACATTACAATAAACCAGTCAGCGGGTGATGTGGTAAGTGCGACACTTTCTCAGTATGGCGTAAGCAAGACCATTCAGCTTGAAGAGGGGAACAATCATCTTGATGTTACGTACAACTTTTTTGGTGAAACTGGCTACATAAAGTCTGGCTGGACACCCGATCTCCTGGATTTGGTGTGGTCAGGGAAGAGCCATCTCCAGAGATTATGGGGTGACTACGGTAGCTACTGCGGACAACGAAATTCAGCAAGTGGGGCTACGGCTGCTCTTGTCCTTGGAAGCGGAGGGGCCTCTCACAATGGTGAATTTGAGGGCACGCTGGTAAAGGGAGACGAGATTTAACGTTCATCTTTTTGCGGGGCACTCATCTGATCCCTATGATGAGAGTATGACTCAGGTTCAGGAACTGGATGACCTTGCTTTAGAGCTAATCGATGATATTGGACCGCAGCTAATTTCTGCGATTCAGGTTTCACCCAGCATCATTCATCTCTATTTCAGTGACAATCTAGATATTGAGTCCGCGGAGGAAATAAATAACTATTCTGTGGATGGACTGCCGAATGGAGTTGATGTGCAGTCTGCGTATGTGCTTTATGGTAGGAGGGTGGCTCTTGTGCTAAGCGGCGTGGGGACAGGAGACTTTGTATCTGCATCTGGAATCCTGGACAACAATGGAAATGCACTGGACCCTGAGTATAACTCGGCAGATGTTGGGAGTCTGCTTGTTGTTCCTCATCTGGTGGGTGACTTCAATAGTTGGGATCCATCTGACCATGAATATGATTTTACTCTGAATGATAATGGATTGTGGCAGCTTGTGTTGGATCTTCCCCCAGGAGAATATGGATACAAGGTGCTCGAATCAGATGAATGGAATGAGAATGACTGGCCTGGAGTCAATCAGCAAATCACTTTGGAGGCTCAGGCAGAGGTAACGCTGATAGCCAACTGCGGATTTTATACTGGAGTCAGGAACTGGGATGAATTTGTATCTCACACCGCTCCAGTTATTATAGGAAACTTTCTAGATGAAATGGACATGGGCGCTGATTGGGATACCTTAAACACAGCCGGCCTGATGAGCGATGATGATGGAGATGGTATATTTGCATGGGAGGCTCTAATTCCTTTTGGAGACTGGGAGTACAAAGTAATATTAAATCAAAATTGGGATCAGGACACCTATGGAAATGGTGGGAATTTCTCTGTTAGTTCAGATGGTATCGTTCCAACAATATTTAGATATGATTTCAGACAAAATAGTAGCTACTATGTTCCCTCTACTGATTGCTTGCTGCTAGGTGATGCTAATATAGATGGAAACATCGATGTTCTGGACATTGTTATTATGGTTGGATATGTCTTAGGCAATACAGAGGACGTATCCTGCTCTGACCTAAATGGAGATGGAAGTGTCAATGTGCTTGATATAGTGAGCGCAGTGGCATCGATACTTAATTAATAATCCCTAGATAAGCCTCGGATATCATTACCTTGCTCTTGGAACTCTATCTAGATAAATAAAAGAGTGTTGCTTCCTTCCCTTTTATTTCTTGCACTCGGCCACCGCTCTTTTTGACATGCGCATCATCTTGGAGCTTATTTCAGATGAGGGCTTTTCCCCCGCTCGTATATCCTTGTCAAATTCAATGAACTCTGTATATGATAGTATAGACTCAAGAATTTCAACAGAGCACTCGCAGTAGGCTTGTGGATTTCCGTAGCTGATGCAATTATCTAGGGCATCTTTTTTTTCTGTTTCTGCCCATGCATCGACAGTGGATTCATATCCATCATCGGATTTGCATCCAACAAAGAAAAAGCATAGAATGAGCGCGATTAATATTTTATTTTTCATAAATATAATTTCGGTTATTTTATAGATCATTAGCAAAATATATATATTTTTATCCTTCCAACTATTGACATTGAAAAAAAAATTCACTACATTAATTCTAAGTTCGTGCGGACATTACTCGAATTTGAGGAGGATAGAAAAGGTGAAACGACGGTTTCGCTAGATTAAAAAATGTGACGGTTATCACTGTTACTTATCTCAATTTTCCCGATATTGTCCTATAAATATAGAAAGTAAATTACTGCGCATTCAGTTGTTGAGCGTGCAGAATAAAAATAAAACACAAGGAGGAAGTGAT
>CAZOUJ010000234.1:0-2625 GCA_964582955.1 uncultured bacterium | reverse complement strand
CATTTTAACACAGCAACTCATGAATTTTGTCTTTGGATCCGATGTCGTTGTGGCCCAATCAAATTTTGGCACAACATTTTTGTTCAATTACATGGTAACGCTTCCAAATTCAAAAATTTTTGCGGCTGTTGTTAGTATCATTTTTGCAATACTTCTTGTTGTGTATATGCGTCGATCAAAACTAGGACGTGCTATTCGCGCCACAGCTCAAAATGCAAGAGCCGCCAAAATCTTGGGTGTTGATACAGAAAGTGTGTACGCTGCCACCTTTGGCATTAATGCAGCTTTGTGTGGTGTCGCAGGAGCATTGATTGCCATAACCTTCACACTTCATCCCTATGTAGGCTTGCCGTATACGGTTCGATCCTTTATGATCGTTATCATCGCAGGCCTTGGAAACTTACCCGGGGTTGCCTTATCGGGTATGGGGTTAGGTGTTTTTGAAGAGTTTTCCGATTATATTTTTGGAACAGAGTTTCGCATTGCCGCAGTATTCTTGTTGCTTGTTTTAATTTTGGTGTACCGGCGTTTTAAGTTAGCGCGCAAAAGAGAGTATCTTAAATAATGAGTAATAAAATTATTTTTTACGGATTGATTGTAGCTTTTGGGTTAGCTACCCCTTTTTTATTCCCGGCATTTAAATTGCAGATCTCCATTATGTGGATCTTGATCATCCTTTCCTTAACGTGGGACGTTCAAGGTGGTCAGATGGGTTACAACACCTTTGGAAATATATTGTTTTTTGGATTGGGCATGTACATTTGTTCTAGTTTTCAAATTGGATTATTTATTCCTCTTGCGGAATGGACCGCAAGCGGAGGAGAAAAAACCTTTGATCATACTCACACTCAATTTTTTCAAGGGTTTGTTGTTGGTTTGATTTTATCGGGCATTATCCCTGCACTCGTCGCTGCCCTTATTGGCTATGGAATCCTCGGCTTGCGCGGTCATTACTTTGCTATTTGTACTTTGGGTTTAGGTATTGCTGCCGGAGAATTTGCTGGTGGCATTGAACTTATAGGAGCTGGGCAGGGCATGACGTCACCGCCGTGGCCAAAAGGTATTGGCGATACAGAGCTTCGTTCTGAATTTTTTTATTATGTTTGTTTTACTCTCATGGTGTGCACTTTCTTATTTTTACGCTGGGCTTACACCACGCGTTTCGGCCTCGTACTCAATGCTATCCGTGATAATGAGGATAAAGCAGAAGCCATGGGTATAAATACGATGCGCTACAAGATTACAGGATGGGTGGTGTCAGCATTTTTTGTTGGCATAGCAGGTGGACTGATGGGTAATATGATTGGATACATTGAGCCCGTTGAAACTGCCTTTGCGGGCCGCACTTTTGGTGTCTTCATGGTATTAATGGCCATTTTGGGGGGAAAAGGAACCTTGTGGGGACCAGTAATAGGCGCTGTCGCCTTTCATATTTTCAAAGAGGGATTTTGGACTTTTTTTCTAGGTTGGCAGTATGTAGCCTTGGGTGCCCTTATTGTTATCGTCGTTATATTTTTTCCGGAAGGCATAATGGGGTGGTTTAGAGAAAAATATCCCGAGCGATTTGGTGAAGTGATCGATGAAAAAGACCGCGAGGCAGAGGTAGAATTAAAATAATGACTTCTATTTTAGCAGTTGATCAAGTGAGCAAATATTTTGGCGGCGTTAAGGCGAATGAAAATATTTCTTTAAACGTTGAACAAGGAAGTATCGTTGGACTTATAGGGCCTAATGGTTCGGGCAAAACAACGCTCTTTAACTCTATTGTAGGCACTCATCCTATAGATAGGGGGTCAATTCAATTTGAGGGAAAAGAAGTCTCTACTTTGCCTGTGCCCGCAGTGGCAAAACTAGGATTACTTCGTACATTTCAACAAACTCGCATCTATGGAAAACTTAACTGTGTTGAAAACATGTTAATCAGTGCAAAACCTCCCAAAGATGATTTAATTTCTGTTTTCTCTAAAATACCCACTGAGTTAAATGAAAAAGCCGAGACACTTTTGGGATTTGTGGGATTGTATCAAAAAAGAAAAATCAGGGCTGGGGATTTGTCATTTGGTCAGCAAAAACTGTTAGAGCTCTCGATGGCACTCATGAATGAGCCCAAGATGCTGTTACTTGATGAACCTACGGCAGGCATCAACCCCACATTAATTAATGGTATTATTGACCGCCTCATCAAAGTGAACAAGGATTTTGGCATCACCCTTTTAGTCATTGAGCACAACATGCGGGTTATTATGCAGTTAGCCCAACAAATTTTTTGTCTGGCCCACGGCCAATTAATTGCTAATGGGACGCCCGATGAAATTAAAAATGATCAACGAGTCATTGACGCCTATTTGGGAGTGCAATAATGGCAACAGATCAATATTCTGTATTGGGAGAAGCTCCAACTGCTGCAGAACTAAAAAAACTTGCCTCCAACGATATCCACTTAACGATTGAAGGGCTAAATGCTGGATACGGTAAAATGGAAATTTTACATGATGTCAATTTATATGCTGGTAAAGGACAGTCGGTTTGTTTGATTGGACCAAACGGTGCTGGAAAATCAACGATCCTTCAATCTGTTTACGGTTTTTCCAATATTTTTAAAGGCTCAATTAAAGTTAATGGTAA
>CAZOUJ010000233.1:0-2647 GCA_964582955.1 uncultured bacterium | reverse complement strand
ATTGTTGCTAGTTTATGGGTAGGCTCAGACATCCTTTATATTTTACCAATATTTTCCTGTCATTGTTCGGTATATAACTTCTGTTCAATATGGGTATTTAACAAGAAATAATTAATTTTACTGCTCTGTTAAACTTAGGGAATAATGTCGGGTCTTTCACCAATAGAATCAATACAAGTAATCCAATAAAAAAACTGATACGAAACCCAAAAAAAACAGTCAGGAAATATCCCCACGTAATAGATTAACTGTAAAGATGAAGAGGAGTATTGAAATGTATGATCCCAAAGATGAGATGCAGGAGTTTCCCGATCATTATAAAAAAATAGGTATTAGCTACTTTAAAAGTATCATCTTCCTCATCTGAATAAATTCCCCTACTTGTATCTGGTAGAGGTACACGCCAGCACTGACAGACCTGCCTATAGAGTTAGTTCCATCCCACTGGACTGATTTGAAGCCCGCTTCCTGTGTTGTGTTCACCAGTTTAGTGACCTCCCTACCAAGCATATCGTAAATGCTGAGAGTGACTAAGGCATCTGATGGGATGTCGTATTTTAAAATTGTTATTGGATTGAATGGATTCGGGAAGTTCTGATGCAGTGCAATGGTGGCAGGTACTACTGCTTTAAGCTCTAATATAAACCTTTTTGCTGATGGGACTTTAATCACTCCTGAGCCTTCCATAAGGTACTCCTCTCCGCTTGTAGCAGTTAGTACCCAGTTGTAGTGTTCACTAGTATTAAGGTTAATGTTATAAGCAATGGTAAGAGTCTCAGTTGTATTAATAACCTCTATCTCTCCATAATCATTCACTAATTTTCGGTCATTGTTAAATCGGATGTCAAAAACACCATCCGGTGGTTTGGGGGGTAGTCTGTAACTGAGTTTATCTTTATCAGGAATCTCTACGCCGAAATACAAACTTAGACTATTGATGCTTAACTCATTTGCTCTAATAGTCAGATCATCAAATTCGGGACGGAATTTAGATAAACTGCTACCAATTGTGACTTCACTAGCGGATAAAGCATTGACCCAATAACCCTTTCATGGAAGGAGAGTGGATGTATTTGAATAAGATCCTTCAAAACCATAAAATGTCCCAGGTATAATAATACCTTCGGGATCAGAAATATTTTCAACAGGAACTTCCAATGAGATACCGGAAATAAGATTCCAACCCTCATCAAGAGTGATACTAAGATTATTCATGGGTGCACCACTGATCACTACGATACTTTCATTACTCATGTTAAGCCAGTAACCGTTGCTAATGGTTAACTCATCCGTAGTGAAGTAAGAACCGTTGTATCCATACAACGTTCCCCCAACAGCATCTTCAAATAGATACAAATAAGAAGCGTTATCAACCAGAAGTGGTAAACCAACTAAATTCCAACCTTCATTATGTGAAACAGAAACCTCCATACCTGACAAACTGTTTGTGCTTCCAGGGGTTGGACTGAGAAAACCCCACTCACTGCTCCCATCAAATACCCTTCCATAGGAAATATCAGTTGACTGTTCACCAAAAGTTATTGAATCCAAAATTGTTACACCGTCAATATTCACAAGAGCCAGAAACTCTCCTCCGGAGCTCAACTTAAAATTTGTATGAAGCTCCCCCTGATCCTCATCACACCAGAACAGAAGAAAGCTTTGGGGCTGAATCACTGTGCCATCAGGAATCATCCATTTTGTCAGGTCATCTGGATCATCTGTGAGAAACAAACCCCCAAGATCTCCAAAATCATCCCCAGCATTATAGAGTTCCAGCCAATCATCGTTCTCTCCCGCTTCATCCGTATTGGTCGTATCATTGCTGGCAAGCAACTCGTTTATTTTAAATTGAGTAATAAACAAGTCAGGAATATCAAATGGATAATCATCCGGGTCGTATATGTAATAGGCACCTATATCAGAGGTCGATCCGTCTTCATCAGACGGAAAATCAGGGTCACCAGTATCCACACAGGGGGAACTAAGGGCAAGCTCTAGGTTATAAATTGTTTTATCTATAAACAGAGGATCAGAAAATAAATTTCCCTCTCCATCAAGCAACTCAGAATCTGAAAGGGTATAGCTGAAAGACATAATGGATAATTCATCCGCATAAACGGATGATGAAAAATTACTCGAAAATATGGTGTTGACTATTTCTGCTGTACCACCGCCACCACCTTCATTCTTCTCGTAGCAGGATATGGCTGTGTCATTATAGAAAAACGTATTGTTTATAACATAAGCAGCAGAATTATCTTTTACGGCTATTCCATTGTTACACCCCACAATTAAATTTCTGTCTAGAACTACTGAAGAGCCCTGCCCCACCGAGATGCCTTTATCCCCTGAGTGATAGATCAGGTTTGATTCAATAAGAATTTCTTCAGAATAATCTCCAATATCTAAGCCATCTGAATTATATCCCGTAAAATCATATATCCGGTTGTTTCTGATGATACCATTTGTCACATTATCCAGATCAATGGCATCCGTGTCTTGTGCATTAGACCCATAAAATGTACAGTTCTCAATCAATGCATCTCCTCCTTTAACATTGATATAATCACAAATAAATTCACATGCAATAGAACTACCGTTAATGAAGATGGAACCACCCTCTACATATATGGGAAATTCAACA
>CAZOUJ010000232.1:0-2677 GCA_964582955.1 uncultured bacterium | reverse complement strand
CATACTGCTTTGCAGATGACTCCAGTCTTGCAGCAAGATTTACCGTATCACCCATCATTGTATAGTTCATTCTCATGGCTGAGCCCATATTCCCTGTTACCATTTGTCCTGAGGTGATTCCGATTCGGTTCTGCATATTGTGAACGATATCAGGCCAACGATCTCCTTCCGAGCGCCACTTATACCTGAGTTTAGCAAGGCTATCTTGCATTCTCACTGCTGTCAAACATGCTCGATATTCATGATCATCAACGGGTACTGGAGCGCCATAAAATGCTACAATTGCATCACCAATATACTTATCCAGTGTTCCTCTTTCTTCAAGAAGGATATTTGTCATGTCTGTCAGATATTCTACTAAAAGCTCAACCAAATCAGATGGGGATAATATTTCTGAAAAAGCTGAAAAACTTTGAATATCGGTAAAAAATGCAGTATGATATCCTTCGTCACCACCCAGTTTTGGTTCTTGTTTATCTTCATACATCTGGTCAATAAGATCGGGTGAAATATATGTTCCGAACGTGCTTTTCAAAAACTGTTTATCTTTCTGTTCATTAATAAATTGGTAAATAATATTACTTGAATAAGTCAGACCTACCCCAACAAGGGGAGCAACAATTGGAAGCATCCAAGATTCACCCAGGCCGGGTAATGAAGTTGATTTAAAAATCCATTTCATATTTCCTGGAAAATATCCGCAGGAAATGACAAAATAAAACATCGCTTCAATAATCATAAGTATCCCGCCGATGACCGGGTTCACATAGGTGATAAGTAGAAAAGCGATTAAAGATAAAAATCCAATCATGGATAAATGGATAAAAAATATAGACAACGATTCAGGGTCATCTGAGATTCCAGTTATTTTCCCTCCAAATACCTTTATATAATTGGCGTGAAGCAGGGTTTGAATTGCATTTGCATGAGTTTCCATTCCAGGCGTTAACTGTTGCAATCCACCATAATTATAAAAAGGTGTGGATTTTGTATCATGAAGAACCTCAACGTTTACTCCTAACATCACAATTTTATTGTAAAATGGATTATTCTTATCAATTTCCTGTTTTTTTCCAATTCCGAAAAGGTCAAAATACATTTGATGATCCTCTGCAGGCATATCTAAAACCCAAGCATATTCTTCAGGGATCTCACTGCCACGAGGAATATTACTGCTCATCCAATTATTATCTTCAAAATATATTTCATTTCCTGATTCATCCAACACAGCATTGCCTAATGAGTCCTTAAGAACATCACCAATAAAATAGTCATCTGTATCTAAAATTTGAGATAGAGAATACTTGGTAAATGTTGCCCAGGGAAACATCGAATTGGGGTCTTTAAAATAAGAAGGTGGACCATAATAATTAACCAGAAAGGAAGTTGAATTTCCGTACGGTTGAATCTTCAAGGTATCATATTGCCAGTAAAGGTCACCACCATCATATTTTGCCTCAGGAAGGACATCATCTTCAATATCTAAGTAAGCTTTCACAGATTTCATCGCTAAACTTAGATAGGCCTTGGAATCATCATTGTTTATATACCACATCATATTGTATTGCCTTGAAAATCCGTCTTCATCTAACATATCATTTACAATACCATCCTCAGTATAACGATTAATATCTTCAACTGGTTTAGCAATATATTGTGGAGGAACTCGAGTAGATTCGGTTGCAAGCTTACTGGACATGATCACTTTAGTACCATTTTCTTTTGACACCCTATCACACATTTCACCTAATACAATATCTCCATGAAGAGGAATGTATTTTTTCCTGTCTTCAGGGGTCATCTCTTGTGAAAACTCATCTAAAAATTCTGATTTTGTTTCAGGAGAATCAAACTGAATATAAAATACGATTACTTTAGCACCTGCTTTTGAAAGATTTTCAATTGCTCTCGACCATATAGAACCTCGAGGATATGGCCACCCCTCTTTTATTAATCTCCATGCTTCATCATCCACTTCCACAAGAACAATATCAGTCCCTTTTTTAACCCACGTTGAATCAGCTGCTTTCAGTCCTGTCAATGGACCCCGCACTTTATGAAAACGGTAATCATACATTTTTAATTCCAATCCATCAAACAAGCCAATGTAATTCATTAAACTAACCAAAAGAATTGAAATAATAGTGAGTCCAACACCAATTCCTTTTGATTTGACAAATTTAATGATATGTTCAATCATAAATAATTCCTGAAATATTTTTCTTTCAAAATGGCCCTATACATCGCTTTGAATCGAGTTGAAATTAGGGTTTTTCACATAATAAACGTATAAAAACAAAAAAGCCCTGAAAATTCAAGGCTTTTGAAATGTTCCCGGCGATGTCCTACTCTCCCACGCTGGTCTCCCGCATAGTACCATCGGCGCAACAGAGCTTAACTTCCGTGTTCGGGATGGGAACGGGTGTTTCCTCTGCGCTATAATCACCGGAAAAATATTTTGGGAAATGAAAAGGAATCATTGGTAAAACCGAATAATTGATAAAGCCGTTCGGCTTATTAGTACCACTCGGCTGAATACATTACTGTACTTACACCTGTGGCCTATCAACGTCGTAGTCTTCAACGAGCCTTATCCCGATAAATCGGGAGGGAGATCTAATCTTGGGATAGGTTTCACGCTTATATGCTTTCAGCGTTTATCCTGACCAAACATAGC
>CAZOUJ010000231.1:575-2723 GCA_964582955.1 uncultured bacterium | reverse complement strand
AAATTTTGGTTCCATTGGAATTCAGTTAGGCGGCATAGGTGGCATTGCTCCAAATCGTAGGAAAGATTAGTCTAAACTTGCTCTAAAGGCAATGATTGGTGGAGCTTTAGCGTCATGGCTAACTGCAACAATTGCTGGAATACTTATTTAAAAAACTACAATAATGCGATTTATTCTTTTAGGCCCTCCAGGAGTAGGAAAAGGAACTCAAGCTAAACAGCTTAAAGAATATTTTAATATCATTCACCTGTCTACCGGAGATATTTTGAGGGGCGAAATAGAGTCTCAATCTTCAATCGGTAAAAAAGCTCAAACTTTCATGGATGCGGGGAAACTGGTTCCGGATAATATCCTTCTAAAAATGATGGAACACCGTCTTGGAAGGAAAGATTGCTCCCCAGGTTATCTTTTAGATGGGTTCCCCCGAACCATACCTCAGGCTGAAGGGCTTGACCAAATATTAGAACTTATCCGTCATCAACTAAATGCAGTGATCAGTATTACTGCGGATGAAGATGAATTAGTGAATAGATTGGTGCTCAGGGGGATTGATTCCGGTAGAAGTGATGATACACCTGAGGTGATCCAACGAAGACAAACTATATACTGGAAACAAACAGCTCCTCTGCTGGAATATTATAAAAAAAGGGGCTTAGTTAAGACTGTAAATGGAATTGGTGCAATCCCTGAAATAACAGAAAAAATAATCAAGACGTTGAAATAAACATGCTGAAAACCGGACTTACTGGTGGAATAGGTGTAGGAAAAAGTGCTGCTGCAAAAGCATTCAATAAACTAGGAGTACATATTTTTGATGCAGACAGAGAAGCTAAAAAACTCTTAGACTCTTCAGCTATAGTCCAAAATGACTTAATGGCTGAATTCGGATCGGATATACTGGATAATACTGGAAAAATAGATCGAAGAAAATTAGCTAGTGTGAGTTTCCAGGATGAATACCATCAAATGAGTTTAAATTCCATAATCCATCCTCATATATTTGAAAAAATAGATGAGGATTACCATAATACATCTTCAAAAAACAAAACGTCTTTTTTCATGGTGGATGGTGCATTGATTTACGAATCTGGACTAGATAGCCATCTAGACTATAATATTGTTGTAACAGCAAAATTATCCATTCGGATGGAAAGATCCCTTAAAAATGGGAGCCTCCCCCGGGAAGATATTTTACGAAGAATTGATTTGCAGTGGCCTTGTGAAACAAAAGTACGTATGGCAGATTTTGTTATCCATAATGATACAACGGAAAAAAACCTACAATCACAGGTAAAAAAGATATTTGACCAACTGGTCTAACGAATTGTTTTCCTCATTGCTCTTGGTTTATCCAATATTTCTTTAAGTACAATAGCATTTTTAAGACTATTTTTATTATTCAACACTACACCAAGATGATGATGTACTATTGTTTTTTTCTGCCAATATTTATGTTTCGTGTGAGTCGGTTTCAGAGTTTTTTCTGAAAGATGTGTAAATTCAGATTCCTCAGGCTTGTTTAGGTCAGTCTCAATAATAATTGGTTCAGATTCCTGTTCCATGAGTTCCCCTGATTCGACAATAGCGGAATCACCATCTGCTTGTATTCCTTCTATATCAAAATCTTCGATCATATTCCTAAGATCACCAAACATGTTCTGTATAAAATTTGGTTGAAGGGGGGATGGCTCTTTGTCAGAGCTTGAAACCAAGTCTTCTTGTTCTAATGCTTGACGAGCAGCCTTCTGTTTCCGCTGTTTCATTAATGATGACAGAAGATACAGTGCTGCAATTATTAACCAGTATCCAATACCTTCCATTTAGTTATCGTCCCTCTGTTCTGGAGCTTCAGTAGATTTCGTATCTTTAACACCGGATATGGACTCCCGCATATCCGTATCCGATTGAATATTTCGCATATTTACATAATCAAAAACTCCTAACTTTCCTTCACGAAACGCCTGTGACATTGCCAATGGAACTTCAGCCTCAGATTCAACTACTTTGGCACGCATTTCCTGTGTTCTGGCTTTCATCTCCTGTTCCTCTGCAACAGCCATAGCTCGACGGGTCTCGGCCCGCGCCTGAGCCACACGAAGGTCAGCCTCTGCCTGATCCGCCTGTAGATGTGCGCCTAAATTTTTCCCC
>CAZOUJ010000231.1:0-548 GCA_964582955.1 uncultured bacterium | reverse complement strand
AATCGTTTCATCAGTGGCACCCCCCACAAGACCGGGGATATTGGTCCGAACGGTAACCCGAGCACGAGCTTTAACCTCAATACCATCCTTTGCAACTGCTGCCAATGTCCCAGCAGCGGGCGCATCAATCACCTTGGGATATACAGATGTCTCAACCGCAGTCTTAATATCACGCCCGGCTAAATCAATAGCCGTGGAAACTTCAAACTCCAGTGGAATGTTTGCCTTATTTGCTGCAATCATTGAAAAAGAGACATTTGCTACGTTGCCTCCCGCAAGAAAATGTGTTTCCATCATACTGGTAGAAATATGTTCCAATCCGGCTTTGTGCATATTGATAATGGCATCCACTATAAGACGGGGAGGTATTTTTCTCAACCGCATACGGATAAGATCAATTATAGTAATACGTCCTAAACCAAGGCTGACAACAGACTGAACCCAAAGCCCCACTGGAACAAAATAAAAAATTACGAGAACAAATAAAATTATTAAAACAAGCATTACATATGAAACCATGATAAACTCCTATTTTCCATTTAAATTAA
>CAZOUJ010000230.1:0-2744 GCA_964582955.1 uncultured bacterium | reverse complement strand
AATTATGTAGACCCACGTACGGTCAGGAAACTTGATAGATTCTCTATTCTTGCTTTGGGTGCTACCACAGAAGCCATTCATTTGGCGGAATTGGATTTGGACACAATATGTAAAGAAAGAGTTGGTGTTATATTGGGTACAGGAGTTGGCGGAATTCATACTTTGGAAGAACAACACACTGCATTATCCAAACGGGGTCCCCGCCGGGTTTCTCCATATTTTGTTCCAAAAATGATAGCAAATATTGCTGCTGGTCAAATCGCAATAAAATATGGATTGCAAGGGCCCAATCAAACCGTAATCTCTGCCTGTGCTTCTGCTAATGATGCAATCGGGTATTCATTAAGATTACTGAGGGCAGGAGACGTAGATATTGTCATTTCAGGTGGGACAGAAGCCAGCGTATCACCATTACCCATGGCAGGATTTGCCAATATGAAAGCCCTGACACAAGAAAATGATATCCCGTCTGAAGCCAGCAGACCCTTTGATCTAGACCGAAAAGGATTCGTTATGGGTGAAGGTGCAGGTATCCTGGTTCTGGAAACAGAAGATCATGCTAAAAAGAGAAATGCCAACATAATAGCAGAACTGGCCGGTTATGGATCAACAGATGATGCTTACCATGTGACTCAGCCCATCAAAGGTGGAACTGGTGCAGTTAATGCAATGAAATTAGCGATAGAAGATGGTAATTTTAATTTAACAGAAATTAATTATATCAATGCTCACGGAACATCAACTTACTACAATGATAAAAATGAAACAGCGGCAATCCACACACTTTTTGGTTCACACGCTAAATCATTAAAAGTTAGCTCTACCAAATCTATGACAGGTCATTTATTGGGAGCAAGCGGAGCTATAGAAGCAGTTGCATGTATCAAAGCCATTGAAACCAGCATAATTCCTCCATCAATCAATTATACAACACCTGATCCTGAGTGTGATCTGGATTATGTGCCTAATCATTCGGAGTCCCTGTCCATCACTGGAATATTGTCCAATTCATTTGGCTTTGGTGGACACAACGCTGTCCTTTCTTTTAGACCTTGGAAAAAATAATAATACCCTTTAAGTGGCTGTTTAAATTCTTCACTCAAAATTTTAAAAAACACCCAATAGAGAAAGCACTTAAGTATCAATTTAAAAACAAGGACTATTTAACCCAGGCTTTAACCCATAGATCCAAAATTTCCACTCCCATAAAAAATTATGAACGATTGGAGTTTT
The DNA here is from genome assembly GCA_964582955.1 of uncultured bacterium. GTDB lineage: Bacteria > Fidelibacterota > Marinisomatia > Marinisomatales > AB-629-J13 > AB-629-J13. The sequence continues at coordinate 1,511 of CAZOUJ010000230.1, read as the reverse complement.
TAGGTGATGCAGTCATAGATATCATCATTAGTACATTGCTCATGAAAGAATTCCCCATGGGTGACGAAGGGCTATTAACACAAAAACGATCAGGATTAGTCCAAAAACAATTTTTAGGTTCTATTGGAAATCATTTAAATCTTATTTCATATGTATCTATCGACCCAACCGTTAATTTAACGAATCAAAAAGTTCTAATCCGCCAGTGTGCAAATTTATTTGAAGCACTCATAGGAGCAATGTATTTGGATGGCGGACTTAACCCCTGTCGTAGGATAATAAAAGAGACCATTTGGAAACACAAAAAGGAAGCTTGGAAAACAAAAAATTATAAAGGAGAACTCATTGAGCATTGTCATTCAAATTTATTAAAAACTCCTGTTTTTTTAGTGTCAAATGTCACAGGTCCAGAACATCAGAAAATGTTTGAAGTTCATGTAAAAATCGATGGTAAGACATTTCCTTCTGGTTTTGGTTCCAATAAAAAAGCCGCTGAACAAAGAGCGGCCGAAAATACACTGGATCTATTAAAAAGTTAACTACCTAATCGTAATCTTTCAGTTGATCTCGAATAACTGCCGCTTCTTCATATTTTTCCAGTTCTACTGCTTTTTTCAATTGACTCTCTAAATCTTCCTTCTGCTCTTCAATCTCAAGGAATTCTGTACTAATTGTATTATTTTCCTCTTCCAACTGGGATGCTCCATCCATTACGGATTCTTCAACAAAAATGGGGGCTTCTGTCCTTAAGGCAATGGCGATAGCATCACTCGGACGGGAATCCAGATTTAATGCTCCAATTTGTGTTCCTTGAACTTCAATCCTAGCATAAAATACTCCATCGATTAAATCAGTTATTTTTACCGAATTAATTTTTCCTTTTGATTCGGTAATCATTGCTTTTATGAGATCATGCGTCATAGGCCTAGGAGGTTCTGCATATTCTAATGCCAAAGCAATGGAGTGAGCTTCACATGCACCTACCATAACGGGTAGGGACCTTTCTCCAGAAATTTCATCTAATAACACTGCATAACTTCGGCTAGTGTGGTGAAATGTAATTTTAGAAACTTTGACTGGAATCATGACAAAAGTTAGTCAGGAAGAAAGGAGCGTACAATGATTTTCATCACATCATTCAATCCAAAACTTACTGATTTTACGATTCCAAAGCTTTTTTAAGAAAGTTAATTTTGTCAACCGGAGTGGGATCTGTCTGATGAAGTAAAGCGCACCAATAACTGAGCCAGTCCCCGTAGTGAATAGAATGAAATATTTGATCAATAGAAGACTTGCCTTTCAAATGAATAGTATATTGTTCTACTGGAGATTTATCCAATATACTTTTGGTGATCTTGACCCTCTTCAGATTTCTAATATGACCGCTGGAATCAACTAACCAGAGGATAACTAAATGTGCAAATAAATGAGGATTATTCTCCCAACCCACAATTTCATTATGATTCATTTCCGGAATCTCATTGACAAAAGCAAGCATTTTACTATTTTCA
>CAZOUJ010000229.1:0-2750 GCA_964582955.1 uncultured bacterium | reverse complement strand
CCAGCATGGTAATGACCGATTCATGAATTTCTGCTCCATCATTTACACCACAACCTGATAATACTACTCCTACTCTTGTCATAAATAATTCTCCTTTATATCTCTTTCTTCTTGTTTAATTGATTGGATTCAATATTTCTTTTTAAACCGGAATACTTTGTTCGTTTCACTGTTGACTTTCGAAATAATTTACGAAATCCATCCTCATCCAATGAATTCCATTTTTTCCTGTCCCACTTTAAAATTTCCTCCCGAGGATAGAAGGAAGATTCGCTCGTTGACTGTCCAAATTTTTCATTCCATGGGCACACTTCTTGACAAATATCACAACCGTAAATCCATCGATTTAATTTTTTATCATCTTCTCCTTCAAACGCACCCCTGTGCTCTATAGTAAGATAGGATATACACTTACGGGAATCAATTTGGTACTCATCTAAAGCTTGTGTAGGACATGCATCAATGCAGGCTGTACAGGTTCCGCATAAATCTTCATCAAAAGGGGAATCTGTTTCCAGCTCAATATTTAAAATAATTTCACCGAGAAATATCCAACTCCCGTAATCACGTGTGATGAGATTCGTGTGTTTTCCCTGCCATCCCAATCCCGCTTCCTGTGCCCAAACCTTTTCCATAATTGGTGATGTGTCCACACAAACCAATCCCCTCACATTTGGTTCCTGTTCTTTTATTTTTTTTAACACTTTGAACAGTTTGGATTTCATTACAATATGATAGTCATCTCCCCATGCGTAGTTGCTGAATTTATAATCTGAAGATAAAGCATCTTGGGAAAATCCTGTGTAATAATTCAATCCAACAGATATAATGGATCTTGCTTCAGAGAAATATTCTCTGATATCACCTCTCTCCTTCTCCCTTTTTTTTATCCATTCCATAGAAGCATGATTTCCCATCCGCAGCCAATCTTTTAACTTGTGCCGGGAGCGTGGCATGAGTTTTACTGAAGCAATCCCAACTTTTTGAAAACCCTCTGTCAAAATCCATTGCTTAATTTGTTTTGAGGAAATGTTCATTATTGATTTTAATTCCCGTTTACATGAAAAATAAATGTTGATTCTATCATGAACCCAGTTTTAGTTGGTTTTATTTATCAAATTCCATTATTATTGATTTAATGGATATTAGGTTAAATGTAGATATAGGAAATAATAAGAGAAATTAATATGAATTTCATTTCCTCTGGTGAGATTATTCGTTACTCCCTAATCACAGCAATTTTTTCCACAGCATTTGAGCCATCCTGACCATACATAGATAATAGGTATACCCCGCTTCCTACTAATTGTCCCCGTTCATTTCGTCCATCCCAGATAATTAGATCTCCATGAATACCCATATCTTCATGTTTTATTAGACGAATAACTGTTCCCGTTATTGTTGTCACTATCAGAGATGAAGATTGAATCGTACCTGAAATGACTAATGGTTTTAAAGAAGGAATGTAAAAAGGACTGGGAAACACTTTCAGACTGGAAAAGTTTTTTCTTTCATCGCTGAATGGAATCTTCAAAATATTTATTCCACTGCTGGTGGCAATAAAGGCCAGTCCTTGTTGAGTGTCAAAAACGATATCCGAAATTTGATCCGAAAGTAAAGGAGTATTAACCGCCCGAATTCCTTCTGCATCCGGCCAATACATCGTGTTGTCCAATAACACATATACTCCCTGAGTCGGGGACCCCACCCAAATATTATTTTGTGGGTCTATCTTTATTTTTGCACCGGGGTCCGGGCCTCCAAAAGAGACCTGAGGGAAATAAGCGAACGGAGCTCCATTCACTCCCTCCGGACCTTGTTTTCTAACAGGCTCGTTTATATTATCTTGCAAATCAAAATAGGTCAATCCATTGGGGGACAAGGCAAATAACCTGTTTCTTACTATACCCAGAGACCAAATGGAATTATTTGTATAAATAGAGGAAAGACCGATTTTTTTTACAAATATCCCATCTCCGCCCGAGGTCATCATCATTAAACCCCCGTTAGGGTATTGAACATCATTGACATTATTTTCTTCACCGGTAAAAAATCCGATCCAACTTCTTCCCCAGGAGTCAATGGATATAGTGTTTGGAGTTAAGCTGAAGAGGTAACCTGAATCATCATAACTGTAAGAGCTCCATTCATTTGAAGGAGTCATTTTATGAATGGGAGTGAATTTGGTTGTGGCATAGGCATCTGCTATCCATAGATTTCCATAATTATCAAACTCCAGGTCTTTCACCACCATATATTCATCTGAAAAATAATCTAGATGGGTCGTATCTATGAGTGTGAAATCCACCGGATTATCTATCTCAATTACCACAATTCCACCACCGTGGCGGCGGGGTTCCGGATAAGTCCCCCGAACTGCGCAATACACTTTCCCATTCGGTCCCTGTTCAATATCAGCAACATAACCTCCAAAATCTATGGGCAGAGTATCTGCGGAAAAATACTGTTCTGAAAATGAATCGTGCATTAGTGTTTCATCAGAGGACGTTTCAATTATATTCCGCCAACCCCAGGGTTCAAGAATGGATAATCCCTTATTTGATCCAGCTACCAGTCTACCATCATTCAAAATCGTAAGGGCACTGATCTGGTTTGTGGGAAGAGTGTTGGGAACGAAAATCACATGCCCAGACTGGTATAGATCTTTGATAAATAGACCTTCTTCCATTCCAATAATAACAAGTGAATCTCGAAATGAAGTAATGCAATTTGCTTTTGCAGGAAGAATA
>CAZOUJ010000228.1:1716-2767 GCA_964582955.1 uncultured bacterium | reverse complement strand
TGATAATTCTATCACTATCAGCTGGAACAATTCTGGTTGGGATACCTTGCTTACTTCCGCTGTTTTGCAGGATGCATTTGGTGGATCCATGATAAATGTGGATATGCTTACTGATAGCAGTTACACATCTACAAACAATGCATTTACTGCATTGAAACTACTTGTTACTCCAAGTGAGATTGGACTAGGTAATATGCTTTCTCTTGATAATAAATTTAATTCACCTCCAGAAAATTATGGGTTAAATCAAGCCTATCCCAACCCGTTCAACCCCTCAACATATTCTCGGTTGCAGGATAAACACTCTTGCTTCCGGATATCACGAACCGAATCGTTACAGAGCTGTGTGGAACGGAATCGATGAAAAAGGGTTTAAGGTTCCTGCAGGGGTCTATTTTTACCGGATGAGTACAGAAACTTTTTCAGATGTTAAAAAGATCATTCTGTTAAAATAGATTTGGTTAAAATGTATAGATTATTAAAAGGAGATGTAATGCTGATTAAAAAGCTCCCTATACCATTTGTTATCTTATTTCTTATTAACAATTCCGTTTTCGGATCAGAAACGTCCTATTCAGATAGGACGTTTCTGTTTTGTCTGAAACCGAATGTTTCTCCTCTTGCAATTGGGTCTTCATCAAAAATAGAAAGTGTTGATCATCAGGAGATAAATGACTTTCTAAATAAAAATGGGGCGGTTCGTATTGAACAGTGGATTGACAATGCCAACCCCATGGACCACGATGGTGACATCTACCTGAACCGTATTTATCGTGTTTATTTAAATGAAGAAAAACGGGCTCATCTAAACCAGATCAAAAATAAAATTGTAAGTATTGATGATGTACTGTCCTCTGAATTTGAGTATATACGGACGCCACACCACGTTCCCAATGATTCTCAATATGGGAACCAGTGCAGTCCAGATGCATTGGGCGCGGAGCAAGCGTGGGACTTTTGGTTTGACGAAGGGCTTGTTCCCGAAGGGCAGCAGGTCTTGCTGGCATCGGTTGATCAGGCGGTAGAATATACACATGTGGATTTAATACCT